>NZ_JAAGOG010000485.1:0-622 GCF_010747425.1 Nostoc sp. UIC 10630 | reverse complement strand
GCATCACCCACAGGCGCAATAGTATTGCCCATTTCTTCTAGGAGCGATCGCAAATCAGCCCGTAAATTATTAATCGACCAATTCCGTTGCCCCTCAATCTGACAACTAGCATCTAATGCCCAATCCTTCTCAGCCCCACGTTTGCCCGTTTCCCGGTTAATGCGAATCAGAAAAGCGGTCATCTCATTTGTCTGAAGAATCTTTTCTTTAATGCGTCGGACATTGGTTTCGGCGTAACCAAAGGGAGGACGCGGAGCCACCCAAACATACATGGGGACATTTGGACGATACCGCCATAACTGCTGGGCGCATTCTGTAGCTGACTGCGAGACAGCATGAAACACGCCAAACACGGCATCAAAATGATAGCTGGAAATGTCAACCCCTGAACTGAGACTGGGAGTAATTAAAAAAGCGTCAAGATCCTTAATGGCAATGTTAATCTCCCTAATGAAAATCACATTTTCCTCACTGCCACTGTTCTCGGAGTGAATAGCCCACACCCGTAACTTGCGGTCTTCGGCTGATTCCGGTGTATCATCAGCGTCATCAATTGCTGAACCATCATTGAGCGCTCTTTCTAGCTTTTTAATAAACCGCTTACTGTCGCTGACCATCATCA
>NZ_JAAGOG010000175.1:0-16640 GCF_010747425.1 Nostoc sp. UIC 10630 | reverse complement strand
GTTTTTTATTGATGTTTTTTTTAATAATAAAAATCTCAATGAAATCTACTTAAAAAATTATCTAAAGCTTTATATATCAAGCTATTTAGCTAACATTAGCTAGTTTTTTAATTAGGTTAATTTCTGCTTTGGTTGCCGATATTGATGATAGATTTTCTCCAAACTAATTACAAAATAAAAATTTACCAAAATGTCAGATACTAAAATTAGCATTCAAATGCTTATGCAATAACATCTGGCTTGAGCGTCCTAATAAAAATGTATTCCAATTTGATTCGACTTTATGTACCCGATATCCCACCTTGAAATAAAGTTGCCTTGCCTGATGATTATTTTCCAAAACGTGAAGATATAAGTCTTGAAATCCCCATTCGCGGGAAACTTTTTCACAGCTAGTCAGTAACCCTGAAGCCACTCCATGTCTACGGTATTTTGGGTGAACCGCTAAATTAGATAAGTAAGGAAAACCTATGCCAGCCTGACCCCAGGAATCACTGTAACGTACACCCAGTTCCACACTTCCTACTAAGTTATTAGCCGCACCATTGTTAGCTTCCAAGGCGACTAAACAAACATGACGGGGTGGAGGTGATGTCATCCGATGCCTTAAGTCTTCGTAAATACCCAGACGTAACAATGGAAAAGCCCATCCCCACATACCTTTTTGGGAGTGAAAGCTTTCAGCAATAATTTGGGAAACACCGATCAAATCAGTAGGTGTAGCTGTACGAATTTGAAATTCGCAGCAAGCTGGATCGATTGGCTGTTGCTGGTATGGATGAAAAGACCGATATTTCAAGGCTAGTTTAGTATTGATTTTATTCAACGAAAATTTTCTCAAATATCCTCAAACACCCTTTTAACCGCATAAAAACTTTATATATTCCCAGTAGATTGAACTGACCTAAGACTGCTCATTTGCTTTTGCTTATAAGCATACAAAGTTTTACACTTTAGTTTGGGGCTTTATAGTCCGTCTTTTTGAAAGAGTCTTAGAAGTTACAGCTTCATAAAGCTACAATTTTAAGTTCAGTAAGAATTAGATGCATCCCTTGCTTGAGATAGGGAGTATACCAGTCTGTTTACCACAAAAACATCTGTAAATCGTACAGGTTTAGGTTAATGGGTAGACATATAGCATAACTTACCTGTAGGCATTACCTATAAAATTGTTAAGTAAGTACACTAACAACAAACTTTGGTTGTAAACCATCTTTAGGTGTAATACTGAACTTATTTATGCAATTGACGCTACACTAACAAGACTTTGCTGCTAAGTAATAGAAACAGGCTGTAGAGATGCTAGGCAGGAATATTGCAGATTCCTATCCCTAACTTCTTTACCAATACCACTTGTCTTAATGATAGTTCTGATTGCTAAATTAGAAAGAGGTATTTGTCTAATAGTATACTTTGGTTTTAAATCTTATTGTTTTAATTTTGCTGACTCTACCATGACTACCATAAATAAAATTTACGTGCAAGTGTTAGTACAACTGCTGCGGAGGGAAAACTTAATATGCAGCTTCATCTGGATTTTTCAGCTAGCTATGAGTGCTGTATGTAGTATTAGACATTGCTCGCAGGAGGTGAAAGAAGATTTGACTAGCAAGGATCGACTCTATAACCCTATAACTGACTATGAAAGCAATTACACTGCACTAAAGCAAACGGTAATAGGTATAAGCAATTGAAACGAATTACCGTGAGTAAACGCTCCTACACTCAGCAGTCATGTAGCCAAAGAGCCTTATTGGTGGAAATGCTCTGCTCTTACCTGACTCAGAAAAATCCTTCCCTGATCAGATTATTCTTTATCCGACTGCCGTTGCAGCAGGAAAGCGGTGCATGAAATCCCAAGCAAACAGTAAGCCTAAAATTTTGGTTGTCGATGATGAGCCAGACAACCTTGACTTGCTTTACCGCACCTTTTATCGCGACTATAAGGTGCTAAGGGCAACCTCTGGCCCTGCGGCCCTCGATCTGCTGGCTCAAGAGGGAGAGGTCGCGGTGATCATCTCCGATCAGCGAATGCCAATGATGAGCGGTACAGAATTTTTGAGCCTGACAGCAACTCAATATCCAGATATTATCCGAATTATTTTAACTGGCTACACCGATGTCGAAGACTTGGTGGAAGCAATCAACGCTGGTAAGGTCTTTAAATATGTCACCAAACCGTGGGAAGCTGAGGAACTTAAAGCTGTGGTACGCCAAGCTTTGGATACTCACAATGTCCTCAAAGCCCGCACCCGCGAACTTACACGCACACTCCGACAAGAGTCGCTGCTGAATACTGTCACAAATACGATTCGTAGTGCTTTAGACTACAGACAAATTTTGCAGGCAATTGTAGATACAGTGGGTCACATGTTGGAGGTGGATGTCTGTCTGTTACGTCCTTTCCAAGATGAGCAGTTGACGGATAAAGGATTTATTTATCAGAAAGCTCTTTCAGAAGAAGCAGGGGAACATACACCAGCAGGGGTGCAGGCAAATAATTCTTCTGCTGTGTCCCTCTCCCCCTCTACCCCTCTGACTGTTTTGGCTCAGACAGTGTGGGAAACCCGTGAAGTCCAGGTGATTCACGATGTAACCGATGATGAACGCATTCACGGTAATACTCCCGAACTGCGCGAACGTGGGGAAGCTTTTGCTGTCGCTAATATTTGTTCTAGTTTAGTTGTGCCATTGATCTGCCAACAAGAACTGATGGCAGTGCTGGCGCTGCACCAGTGTTCTGTGCCCCGCTTCTGGGGAGAGGATGAGGTGCAGCTGGTGTTGATGGTAGCAGATCAGGCAGCCTTAGCTTTGTCTCAAGCTTATGCTTACGAACAAGTACGTGCCCTTGCCAAGCGAGAGAGTTTAATTAATACGATTACTAGCGCGATTCGCTCTAGTCTAGACCCCCAAGATATCTTTGCAGCTATTACTCAACAACTTGGACAAGCCTTACAAGTCGATGGTTGCGTCTTGTCTTTGTGGACAGAAGAAGATGAGTTTGTCGAGTGTGTTGCCTTGTATGACAGTTTTCAACATTTGGAAAGTTTACGTAGGCACAGCTCGCCACAGGCATCGCCAGCCCCAGACAATAACCATCTATCAGCCCAGAGATTACCCTATTCTCAATCATCTATACAAGAGAATCCCATCCTCCAACAAATGCTACAGACACATGAACCTGTGGTAATTGGGAATGTGAGCCATTCTCCCTCAGATATACAGGGTTTTAATTTGCCGTTAAAAATGCCAGCGCGATCGCTAATGTTTGTACCATTATTGGCTGATGGTAAATGTATCGGTAGTATTACCTTGCATGAAGGTAAAAAAGTACGTCAATGGCTGCCATCTGATATTGATTTGGCGAAAGCAGTAGCAGCTCAAGCAGCGATCGCTGTGCAGCAGTCACACTTGTATCAAAAAACTCGCCAACAAGCTGAACGTTTACTGGAGCTAGATAAACAAAAAACCGAATTTTTCCAAAATATCTCCCATGAGTTTCGCACACCGATCACCTTGATTCAAGGGCCTTTAGAGTCGGCCGTAGCGGCTGGTGAAGGATTATCTTACTCCCAAAGTGCGATCGCCCTGCGTAACTCCCGCCGTTTGCTACGCCTGGTAAATCAACTTCTGGATTTACAACGCCTAGATGCGGGGAGAATGCAGCCTAGTTTCCATCCCTGCGATTTAGTCGAATTTGTCAGCCAAATTGTGGAATCTTTTCGTCCCTACTGTGAGAAAAAGAGACTGCATCTCGCCACCCAGTTAGATGAATGTTCTCCGGTGTACTTGGACATGGAAAAATTCGACAAGGTGGTTTATAACCTTCTGTCAAATGCCATGAAGTTTACCCCCGAAGGTGGCACGATCAGCGTCAGACTAAAATCTGAACAAGATCGTTGCATATTACAAGTACAAGACACGGGAATTGGCATTGTTAAAGAACAAATTCCCCACCTATTTGAGCGCTTCCGTCAAGCTGAAGGTTCAGCAAACCGTTCCTATGAAGGCAGTGGTTTGGGTTTAGCCTTAGTTAAAGAATTGGTAGAATTGCATGGTGGCCATGTCACTGTGGAATCAGTTTATGGCCAAGGTACTACCTTTAGTTTATGGCTTGTGACTGGAAATGGTCATTTACCTGTACAGCAAGTACTAGAAACCCCTGCCGAAGTGAACACAAGCCGCGCTAACGTAGAATTGGCTGATTTAGAACTGGTAGAGTCAACAACAGACAATATTGAAGATATTACAATAAATTTCTCTCCTAATATTGATACGCAAGACTCAGCACTTAAGACTCAGCACTCAATTTTAGTTGTAGATGACAACCCAGATTTGCGAACCTATGTATCTGAAATTTTCCGCCGTAACGGTTATCATGTACGCACAGCTCGTAACGGTTATGAAGGGCACAGTTTAGCGAAGGAAATTATACCCAGCTTGATTGTGACTGACTTAATGATGCCCTTGGTAAGCGGACTTGAGATGATTCAGATGATCCGCAATGAGGAAAAGCTGAAAGGAACGCCCATCATTCTACTGACAGCGAAAGTTGACGAAGAAACCCGCATCGAAGGTACAGAACATGGGGCGGATGCTTATTTAGCAAAACCATTCAACGATAGGGAACTTTTGGCGGAAGTTCGGAATCTTTTAGCATTAAAAGAAAATGAACGACGAATTGTGGAGTTAAATACTTATCTTACAGAATCAGTATTAAAGCGCTTTTTACCGGCTGTATTGGTGCAAAAAGCCGCAACCGGAGATTTAACATTAGATTTACGCCCAGAACCACGCTTAATTACAGTTTTGTTTAGTGACATCGTGGGTTTTACACAGCTATCAAATACTCTCAGATCCCGGCGAGTCGCAGAATTGCTCAATGAATATTTAGAAGCTATGACCAAGGTTGTATTTGGTAATGGCGGTACTGTAGATAAATTTATGGGAGATGCTATTTTAGCTTTATATGGAGCGCCGGAAGAACTAACCCCCAATGAACAGGTACGTCGTGCCATCAATACAGCAAGAGCAATGCACCGCTCACTGGCTGACTTGAACCAGCGCTGGCGAGAGCAAGGTGTATTCGATGGTGACAGACTTACTAGCGTACAGTTTCGGTGCGGTATTCATCAAGGTACGGCTGTTGTAGGGATGTTTGGTAGTGCTGAACGTGCCGACTATACTGCTATTGGTCCAAGTGTGAATATTGCTGCCAGGTTGCAAGCTGCCGCTCTTCCCGGTACTATTTTGGTTTCTGCTGCCGTGGCAGATTATTTGCAGGAAGAAGAAATTACTAAAGGTAGTCCACTAGAACTTAAAGGAGTAGATGAAACAGTTTTGACCTTTGCTGTTACACCAGAGGTAATGGTTAATCGCTAAAATTTAGACTGGTATTTTAAAGCATTAGCAATGAGTAAAAGTGCCTAATCATATCCAGTTTATATAATATGACACCATCGGTTGCAGACAAAACCCCAATTCCAACCAAAGTCTGGAGGCGACACACCGATCCACCAGCTTTGTGGACTTCTGTCGTTATAGGTTCAGTCTCTCTGCACTTGCTGGCGTTCTGGCTGATGCGCTCATCTAATGCTTTCAGTCTGTGGTTTCCTCAGCAAAGTCAATCTGCTGTTCCCATTGAATTGATAGATATTGCTCCTCAATCAAAATCAACAGCCAAAAGAGTTTCGCCAAAGCCAGCATCCATAACTCAAAAGTCTGTACCAGCGCGTTCAGCAAAAACAGCAAGAAATACGCCCAGAAATCAAGATTTTGTTGGCGCAATAAATTCTGCTGATAATCTCCAGCAAAAGAGTCGAATTTACCCCTCTCAACCTAATAGACAACAGAGAGTTCCTACATCTACACTGAAACCGACAGCCACTCCAAAACCGACAGTTACACCGAAAGCGATAGCTACACCAAAACCAACATTTACACCGAAAGCGATAGCCACGCCAAAACCGACAGCCACACCGACACCTACAGTTCCAATCGGTAATATACCTTGGAACCGCCGTCAAGAAATCAAACTGGGAAAGGGAACGGCACTACCAACAGGTATTCCATCAACTCCACCAGTTTCGGAAGCTGAAAACATAAAAACTCCAACCACTCCTATTAGGGAAACTCCAACCACTCCTACTAGGGAAACTCCAACCACTCCTACTAGGGAAACTCCAACCACTCCTACTGGGGAAACTCCACCAACTCCTACTGGGGGAGCATCGGTAGCAATAGTAGACCCTTTGCTTAGGGATGAAATGATTAAGTTCATACAAACAAAAGGATTTCGACAAGATGCTCTACCCGAGGTTATCGCTTCATACACGGGAAGCAACACAAAACAACTAGACTCAAGTTTTCTACCTGGCGATTCCGAAGTTAAGCCAGCACAGATGCTTGTTAGTTTAATAATTGATCGCAATGGCAACTTTCAACAGGCTGTAGTTCTCGAAATAGAACCTGCAACACTACAAAGTGAAAAAAGGACATACGAACGAGTTCTCAATGATGTTTTCAAGACAGAAAACTTTCTTGCCGCTCACAACAACGACGGCACAAAACCAGATTTGAGCAATTTGTTTGTACGAATCAAAATCCAGCCTGCTAATTCCAATTAGATGCTTGAATTTTTCCAAAAACGTGTGTTATATTTATAAAGTTGGAAATTTGCGGGCGTAGTTTAGTGGTAAAACTATAGCCTTCCAAGCTATTAATGCGGGTTCGATTCCCGCCGCCCGCTTAGAAAAAACTCAAAAATCGACTAGTGCAGCACGGTGTAAACACACCTACTATTTTCAATAAAAATTTTTGGAGTGGGTGTCGTACCCAACCCAATTAATGCAAATCTTGTATAAACAGGTTAATTGTTGCTTTTCTTGATCGAGAAACAGCCACAATTTATCAAGCGATGCCTGCGGCGGGCTGTGCCTACGCTAACCTTGGCAAATAAATAAAAAAACTAGAGGAATCTCGCACAGCTCTGATTTCCGAGTATCCCTCATTGCTCTAATATCAACAATGTGCAGTCATTTATCCAAATCTACCGCTAACGTAATCTCTGGTATCTTGCTGTTGAGGATTGTTGAAAATTAGTTCTGTTGCGTCGTACTCTACCATGTAGCCATTACGACTTCCAGACTCCGTAGTTTTGACATTAAAAAAGGCTGTCTTATCAGAAACCCGCGCTGCTTGCTGCATATTATGGGTGACAATAACGATGGTATATTGTTCTTTCAGCTGGTGAATTAATTCTTCAACCCGCAAGGTGGAAATAGGGTCGAGAGCCGAGCAAGGTTCATCCATTAATATAATTTCAGGCTGGACTGCGATCGCACGAGCAATACATAACCTTTGTTGTTGTCCACCCGATAAAGACGAGCCGCTTTGCCGCAGTTTATCTTTAACTTCGTCCCACAAAGCCGCTTGTCGCAAACTCCGTTCTACTAATTCATCCATGTTACCTTTGTAGCCGTTAATTTTGGCTCCAAAAGCAATATTCTCATAAATTGATTTGGGAAATGGGTTTGGTCTTTGAAACACCATCCCAATTCTCCGACGTACTTCTACAGGATCAATGTCGGATGCATACAAGTTTTTATCGTAAAAAAGTATTTTACCTTCTGCCCGAAATGACTCAATCAAATCATTGAGGCGGTTATAGCATCGCAACAATGTGCTTTTACCACAACCAGAAGGGCCGATAAAAGCTGTAACCTGATTTTTTGGTATATCTAGCCAAATATTCTGCAAGGCTAAAAACTTGCCGTAGTAAACGTTGAGGTTTTCGGTGCGTAAAACAGTTTCAGTACCGTTGACTGTGCTAATATTAGTAGCCATAAATTAAGTGCAGTATTAGTTTTAGCGATACAAATCCGCTATGTGTAAGCCGTTTCCCTAAGCTTTTTTGCGAGTAGCCCAGCGAGCAATGATACTTGTGATTAGAACCATCAATACCAAAATCAAAGATGCCGCCCAAGCTAGTGATTGCCAATTTTTAAACGGAGAAATAGCGTATTTGTAAACCAAAACAGCAAGGGAAGCTGTTGGTTGGAATAAGCCATCGGGCCAAAAATTGGAAAATAGCGCAGTAAATAGTAAAGGTGCGGTTTCTCCAGATGCTCTGGCGATCGCTAGCGTTGCCCCAGTTACAATCGCAGGTAGAGCTGCTGGCAAAACTACTTGTGTTACTGTTTGAAAGTTAGTTGCCCCTAACCCTACAGATGCTTGTCGCAAATCTTGCGATACTAACTGCAAGGCTTCATCAGTGGTTCGGACAATAATTGGCAACATCAAAATTGCCAGTGCAAACCCTCCACCTAAAGCAGAGTATGATCCTAAGTTTAACTTTACTAGTGTCAAAACTACAATCCCGTATGCAAATACCCCAGCAATAATTGACGGGACTCCACTCAAGACGTTAGCTGCAAAACGTACCCATCTCGCTACTTGCGCTGAACTAAATTCTGTGATATATATTGCTGCTAAAACACCAAATGGGATACTAATCAGGGCAGCAATTCCTACCATTAATAGTGTTCCCAAGATGGCATTACCAAAGCCTCCTCCCTGTTGTAAAGCTTTGGGTGGCAGTTCAAAAAAGAGGCTGGGACTCAAACTGCTAAAGCCTTGAATAATGACGTAAGAAAGTACTGCTAACAAAGGCACAAGTGCCAATATCCCACAGATAAATGCAACTACAGTCATTACTGTATTAAATAGTGTCCTTTGAGACATAGGAGCGCGAGTTAGACTGCGCTCTGGAAAACTAGAAGTCATAATTCAACCCAAAACTAAGCTACAGTCGCTTGACTCTCAGAACGATAAACTCGGCCATAATATTAACTACCAAGGTCAAGAAGAATAGAACTAAAGCAGCGTACATTAAAGCCGAAACTTGTAAACCACTAGCTTCGGAAAATTGATTCGCCAGTAGAGAAGAAATTGTATTACCTGGTGCTAACAGGGAGATACTAATGTTGTTGGAATTACCAATTAACATTGTTACAGCCATTGTTTCACCCATTGCCCGACCGAGTGCCAACATCACAGCGCTAACTATCCCCGAAAAGGCTGCTGGAATAAGTATTTGTAATATAGTTTCCCATCGGGTTGCTCCTAGTCCTACGGCGGCTTGGCGCAAACTTGGGGGTATAGAAATCAAGGCATCGCGCGATAGGGCTGTGATAATGGGCAAAGTCATAATTGCTAATATGACTCCCGCCGGTAACATTCCTGGTCCTGTAGGGGGGGTGCTAAAAAATGGTATCCAGCCAAAGTAACTATTGAGCCATTTTCCCAAGTTAGTTAAAATAGGCACTAAAACAAAAATACCCCAAACGCCGTAAACAACGCTGGGAATAGCTGCGAGCAGTTCTACTGCAAAAACTAGTACCAATTTCACTTTTGCGGGTAAAAAATCCTCGCTTAGTACAATAGCAGTACCAACTCCAATCGGTACAGCTATCAGTAAACCAATAAAAGAACTCAAGAGAGTTCCATAAATTTGAGGTAGCACCCCGTAGCTATCATTAACTGGGTTCCAAGTGGTATTAGCTAAAAAGCTAGCACCAAACTTTTGGATGGCAGGCCCAGAAGCAATTGCAACTTGGAAGCCGATCCATAATAAAGTGGCAGCAACCCCAAAGGCGAAAATTTTAGTAAGCCAGATAAAACCGCGATCTAGAGATTTTTCTACATCAGAGCGATTTTTTGTCGCTGATGAAAGATTTTGAGAATTTGTAGTCATGACTACCGACTTTCACAATTAAATCAGAGGAAGATATGGGAGGCAACCATCTAAGCAAAATTGTTGCCTCATCGTCTTTTCAAACTAGTTTAATAACCAGCTTAAAAATTATTGTCTAGCAATGCCTCATGTCTATGACTGTAGCTACTTGCTAGCGCTAGTACCACTACCAACAGCGATTTTATAGTCTGGACTAATTTGATCCGCAGCCGCAGCAACCTTTGCGATGACATTTTGGGGTAGAGGAACATATCCTAATGTCGTAGCCTGTTTTTGTCCCTCAGTTAAAGCGTATTCGATCGCAGCTTCAACTGCCTTAGCTTTTGCCGCGTTGGGATATTTCTTGTAAGCCAAAATCCAGGTGTAAGTGACGATGGGATAGGAATCGGCCCCTTCTGGATCGGAAATGAAGACGCGGAGATCGGGCGGTAGAGTTACTGATGCCAAAGTTTTAGAGGCTGACTCCTCACTAGGCACAACAAACTTACTACTTTTGTTTTCCAAAGCAGCAGACTTAAGACTATTTTGTTTGGCATAGCCGTACTCGACATAACCAATAGAACCTTGTGTTTGTTGGATTTGGGCGGTAACACCCTCATTCCCCTTAGCACCAACTCCGCTAGGCCAGTTGACAGTTTTGCCTTCACCAACTTTAGTCTTCCACTCCGGGCTAATAGCGCTGAGGTGTTTTGTAAACACACCTGTTGTTCCGCTACCATCTGAACGATAAACTACTGTGATTTTCTCTTTAGGAAGCTTTGCACCTGGGTTAGCTTTGGCAATTTGGGGATCATCCCAAGAAGTTATTTTGCCCAGTAGAATATCAGCGTAAACTGCTCGTGGTAGTTTAAGTTCTGCAACATCTGGCAAGTTGTAAGCTAGCACGATGCTACCAGCAGTGACAGGCAGTAAAATAACGCCCCTATCCGCTGGTACCTTCTGGATTTCTTCATCCTTCATAGCAACATCGCTGGCACCAAAGTCTACAGTCCCTTTGATAAATTGCTCAACTCCGGCACCGCTACCAACTGAGGCATAGTCAACTTGTAGATTTGGATACTTTTTGTTTAGATCAGTAAACCATGTATCATATAGTGGTGCTGGAAAAGACGCACCAGCTCCGCTTAACTTGAGATTTCCACCTAAATCTAATTTGGTTGTACTGGAGGCAGTCGTATCTGTAGCAGTGCCAGAAGGAGTATCCTTTGTGGCTGTATTATCTGGATTTTGCTGTCCGCCACATGCAGCTAGGCTGATTGCCAGTGCTAACACTGAAACTGAAGCTGTGAGGCGATGAATTTTTGTTACACGAAAAGGTGATGGCATCGCTATCAATGTTTGGGTAACTTTTCAGGTGAGCGCCTCTAAGAATACCCCTAAAGGATTAAGGTAAAGGTAAAGGATAGGTTAACAAAGCAAAAAAAGCTCGTTTTTTGATGAAGAACAAACACTCGTTTTTACTTTTGCTTGATAAAATTTATACTGCCGCTTTAGTTACAGATTACAAATAGTACCACAGTGATTTGGTTATATAATATTGGCAAAATTTGATTGATAGGGTCACTTTTTTGGTCAAATGATAAAAAATAACAAATTGTGTTATTATTGAAAACTTAATAAATTTTGTTTGAAATTTTATGAAAGTTATTGCTGCTTATAGGGCTAAGCAGACTTAAAGTTATAACTAAACAATCTAAGTTTAGACAGTGAACTAATTTAGATAAAGCAGAAGGAAAACTATAAATTGCCTATTTTATGGAGAGTATGCGGGGCGATCGCTAAAAAAAGTGAATTAAAGAACTATCTTTAACAATTTGTAGCATAAATTGGCACTGAATCTAAAAACTTAGTTTAAATACTAAATTTTGCTAGCTTTACCACGTATTAGGTCAAATACCAGAATCAGACTACGCTTCAGTCAATCAACTTACAGCTATAGACACCTAAGTAATAATTCGTAGAACTGAAAAGTTACATACCAAAAAGGCAAAAAAAAATATGCTAATTCTTAGAGGTGTCAGCACAAATTTCATTTCAATACTAATGAACATCCTAGTTGCTGTTGGTTTTCCCTTTTGCCTTTTCCTGGTTGCCTGATAAATGTTTGCTGCTTCCAATCAATTACTATGGTCTATGATTGGCTTACTCCTGACAATGGGTGGTACCTTCTTAGAAGCTTATGGCATCACCTTTCCTTGGAATTGGAGTAAGCACGGAATTCAGACTTTTTCTTTAGGTGTCACTTTTCAAATTGGCGCAGTACTGTTAGTGGGCTGTTTAGGGGGCAAAAATGCCGGTGCGCTCTCGCAAATTGCCTATTTAGTGATGGGGTTAACCTTATTACCTGTATTTGCCGATGGAGGTGGTATTGGTTATGTTAAGCTGTCTCAATTTGGCTATCTACTAGGCTTTATTCCTGGAGCTTGGATTTGTGGCTTAGTTGCCTTTAAAGCTAGACCTCGACTAGAAACTCTCGCCTTTAGTTGCATCTGTGGCTTGTTAACTCTGCATCTATGCGGTATTAGTTATTTGATTATTAGCTATATTTTTCAGTGGAAAGGCACAGAAAATCTACCTTTGATGCAAGCAATCCTCAGATACTCTTGGTTTGCACTACCAGGGCAATTAAGTGTGGTCTGTGCCGTTACTGTAATAGCATATATATTGCGTCACTTAATGTTTTATTAGTCATCAAGGGGCTAGAGGCTAGGGGCAAGAAATTTACAATTTTCTCATCCCCTAGTCCTTAGTCCTTAGTCCTTAGTCTCTAGCCCCTAGTTTCATGCGTTTAAAAAACCGCCTTTTCTGGATTGCTGCCTTTATAGCTTTTTTCCTAGACCAAATAACAAAATACTGGGTGGTACAAACCTTCAGTTTGGGGCAAACACTACCACTCTTAACTGGAATATTTCACTTTACCTATGTTACTAACACTGGTGCCGCCTTTAGTCTGTTAAGTGGGAAAGTAGAGTGGTTGCGCTGGCTATCTTTAGGAGTGAGTTTGGTATTGATAGCGTTGGCCTTGTTTGGCCCAACATTAAATTTATGGGATCAGTTGGGCTATGGCTTAATTTTAGGTGGAGCTATGGGCAACGGTATTGATCGCTTTGTTTTAGGACATGTCGTTGATTTTCTTGATTTTCGCCTGATTAGCTTTCCTGTATTTAATGTGGCAGATTCTTTTATTAGTATTGGTATTGTTTTTTTGTTAATTGCTTCCTTCCAAAAAACACCAACTTCAACTGGTAGGCTGGATTAAACTATTAAGCCTGGGATGATTAATCCCAGGCTATTAATTACTGAAACTATTTCTCAGTCCTATATGCGAAGACTTGATTTATGGGTTCCAGAGATTTGAATTTATATCCTACACCAGTCATCATAACTGGTGCAGAAAGTCAAGATGCACAGGCGATCGCTGATGGTAAATTAGTATGTCAAACGTATCCAGCTTTTAATTTATTTACCTGTGGCAGGAGCAGTAGATGGAGTACTGGGAGAGTTGGCACCTGGTTCTGTAGGAGCGCCAGGTTCAGATGGAGTAACGGTTCCTGGTGCTGGAGTTAAGTTGCTAGGAGTGCCAGGCTCAGTTGGAGTAACACTTCCTGGTGCTGGAGTTAAGTTGCTAGGAGCGCCAGGTTCAGGTGGAGTAACACTTCCTGGTGCTGGAGTTAAGTTACTAGGAGCGCCAGGTTCAGGTGGGGTAACACTTCCTGGTGCTGGAGTGCTTTCAGGAGTTCCACTGTCAGGTGGGGTAACACTTCCTGGTGCCGGAGTGCTTTCGGGAGGAGTGATGTTACTCGGTGTGGTTTCTGCTGGTACTGTAGTGCTACCAGGAGCAGTGCTAGGTGTGGTTTCTGCTGGTGCTGTAGTGCTACCAGGAGCCGCACCAGGGGTAAGGGCTGTGCCGCCGGGACAGCGAGAGTTGAGCGGAAAATACTCGCACAGAATTTTCATACCTTCTGGCGACATCTTGATTTCCGTTGGTGCGCTAGTAGATTCGCTACTGGATTGAGCTATGGGGGATTTACTGGATTCGGCTACGGCAATATTAGTGGTGAGAGCCAAAGATAGAGCTGTACCAATCAGGGTCAGAGATTTTCCCATCATTCTGAAATTTACCTCAACGGAACACTCGGCCCATTAAAACAGATAATAAGATTTAGAAAATCTTCCTAAATGAATATATTTAAGTTTGTTGCAGAATATGTGGATATGTAAAATTGGTAAAAATTAAATCTGTTGTTTGTTAATAACTAGTGTTTATAAATACAAGATTCAAATCTATGCTTGTAGTTATTGAAGTAAAATGACTATATAGAATAAGACTTTAGGAAGGAGAAAAAATTTTATTTCTCTGTAACAAAGTGATAAAAATAACGATTTAACTCAGGTGAAAAAGTAATGTTCAGTATAAATTAGAGCAAAAAGTCCCGTATAGCTAATTTATGCTTTGGCTTATGAGTAAAATGATGAAAGACTAACATCTAAAATTGTAATTCGCCCCATTCTTCACTAAAAAGTGTGATGTGAATAGCCGATGAGTTCTCCCCAACCCCCTCACAAGCCACAAACGTTAATTGGTCAACTGACTCAAGCAGTCCATACTATCCAAGCTAGGGTTGATTTTTCCAAACTGGCGCTCAAGCCTAATGCCAAAGTACCGGAACTCTGGGTACAGGATGCGGGGGCGGATAAAGCAGAGGTATATCCACTGTTGGGCGATCGCTATATTCTCGGTCGTAGCTCCAAATCCAGCGATATCGTCGTCCGTAACCCTGTTGTCAGCCAAATTCACCTATCGCTATCGCGGAATTCTACTCAGCGCACACCAGTTTTCGTCATCAAAGATGAAAACTCCACCAATGGCATTTATCGTGGCAAGCGTCGTGTTAATTCCTTAGAACTACGTCACGGCGATATTCTGACTCTGGGGCCCCCAGAACTAGCCGCTTCTGTGCGCCTGCAATACGTCGATCCACCAGCCTGGTATGTCAAAGCTGCAAGTTGGACAGCTTATGGTGTTGGTGGTGTCAGCGCCTTGTTCGCCTTAGTAATTGGCGTAGAATGGCTGAAATTTTCAGTTAGACCCCTGCCTACAGCTACACGCGCTCCAGTAGTTGTTTACGCTCGTGATGGAGCCACCCCATTGAGAGAGCCTCGAACGATCTCTCATGTAGATATGAAGCGTTTAGAGGAATTTGGCCCTTATTTGCCATCTGCCGTAGTAGCTTCAGAAGATAGTCGTTATTACTGGCACTTTGGGGTTGACCCTCTGGGGATTTTACGAGCCGTGTTGATCAATAGCCGTAGCGGAGATGTGCAGCAAGGAGCCAGCACTGTTACGCAGCAAGTTGCTCGCAGCTTGTTCCGTGAGTATGTAGGTAGACAGGATACCCTTGGACGCAAATTACGGGAAGCAGTTGTCGCCTTAAAGTTAGAAACCTTTTACAGCAAAGACGAAATTTTGCTGATGTACTTAAATCGGGTTTTCTTAGGGGGAGATACCTCTGGCTTTGAGGATGCAGCCCGGTATTACTTTGAGAAGTCGGCTAAAGAATTAACTTTGGCAGAAGCAGCTACTTTGGTAGGAATTTTACCTGCTCCCAACGCATTCGATTTTTGTGGGGATGGGCCAAATAAGCTAGAAGCAGCTGAATACCGGAATCGTGTGATTAAGCGGTTGCTGGAAATGGGCAAAATTAAGCTTGAAGATGCGAACCGAGCTAGACGTTCCACTGTTCAAGTTAGTCCTAAAGTTTGTGAACAGCAGGCTAAGACGATCGCTCCTTATTTTTACAGTTACGTCTTTTCTGAACTTGAATCAATCTTGGGTGAGGGAGCCGCAAACGAAGGGAATTATATCATTGAAACCCAGCTTGATCCTGCGATCCAGAGCCAAGCTGAATCGGCGTTGCGGAATTCAGTCAATAATAGTGGTGGAAGTTTTAACTTTTCTCAAGGGGCTGTGGTAACTCTTGACTCCAGTACAGGTGGCATTCTGGCAATGGTAGGCGGAACTGATTACAAAAAAAGTCAGTTCAATCGCGCTGTTCAAGCCAAAAGACAACCAGGTTCCACCTTTAAAATCTTTGCTTACACCGCCGCTATTCAACAGGGAATTTCACCATCTAAGAATTATTCCTGCGCTCCTTTAACTTGGCAAGGCTTCACTTACAAACCCTGTCGTTCAGGTGCTGGCAGTTTAGATATTGCCACCGGGCTGGCTCTTTCAGAAAATCCCATCGCCTTGGGAGTTGCTAGAGAAATCGGGCTGAATAAAGTAGTGGCGATGGCTCAGAATTTGGGAATTAAGTCAAACCTCGATCCGGTTCCTGGCTTAGTACTGGGTCAAAGTGTGGTCAATGTTTTGGAAATGACTGGTGCTTTTGGCTCTATTGGTAATCGTGGAGTGTGGAATCCTCCTCATGCGATTAACCGAATTTTAGACAGTGGTGATTGCAGCGATCGCAATGATATCAAAACCTGTCGGGTAATCTACTCCTTCGACCAAGATCCAGATGCGAACAAACGAGTTCTGCCAAGTGGTGTAGCCGACGAGATGACTAGCTTAATGCGTGGTGTCATCACCAGAGGCACTGGTCGTAGTGCTGCCATTGGACTGGGAGAAGCCGGTAAAACAGGCACGACTGATAAAAACGTTGACTTATGGTTTATAGGTTTTATCCCAAGTCGGCGGCTTGTAACTGGTGTTTGGCTGGGAAACGACAACAATTCCCCAACATCTGGTAGCAGCGCTCAAGCCGCTCAGTTGTGGGGAAATTATATGCGGCGGATTACAAGGTAAATGGGAATTGGGAATTGGGAATTGGGAATTGGGAATTGGGAATTGGGAATTGGGAATTGGGAATTGGGAATTGGGAAT
>NZ_JAAGOG010000174.1:0-16661 GCF_010747425.1 Nostoc sp. UIC 10630 | reverse complement strand
CCGAACTCAGAGGTGAAACGCTGTTGCGGCAACGATAGTTTAGGGGTCGCCCTACGCAAAAATAGCTCGGTGCCAGGGATATTATTCAACCACAACAACACAACAAAAGCCTTCTCAAGATTAATTGAGCAGGCTTTTGTTGTTTCACGAAGTCATAGCAACCGCAAAGGCAAGTAAAACGTACCTTCCGCACCCCTAACTGTCACAAAGGGAAATTACGGAGAGAAAAAAGTTAAGTGAGAATCAAAATAGATATCATTAGTCAAAAAAGAGATTTCAGTAACCATGAATCATAAAAAATGGCATCAAAATTAAGAGTGTAAATAAGGGGCAATAAGAACTGACGGCAGAAAAATGAGTTTGAGATAAATAAACGAAGATGTTAAAGACTGAAATCATAAATTAGAGTAATAAATGAAAGTGACATGTAGCTGATATTTGGTGAGATGTTAGAGGCTGTTTCTAAAGAAAAGTAAAGCTAACAATTTGGAGGAGTAAATCAATCCCAAAATAGACGAGGAGTTTAAGTCTAAGCGCCAATGATGTCTCGAAAACCTTATCCCAGTGACCTGACTGATTCAGAGTGGGAGAAGATTGCACCGCTCCTACCAGCAACGAGTCCAATTGGTCGGCCCCGTAAGGTGGATATGCGGGAGTTGCTTAATGGGATTTTCTATGTGTTGTCTGAGGGATGTAGGTGGCGTTCTTTACCCCACGACTTTCCACCCTGGCAAACAGTCTACAAGTATTTTCGTCATTGGCAACGCCTTGAGGTCTGGCATACTATCAATACCCATCTTAGGCAACAAGTTCGCAACAGCGTCGAGAAAGCAGATAACCTCACAGCAGGCATGAACGATAGTCAGTCGGTAAAAACGACGGAAAAAAGGGGGAGGTTTATGGCTATGACGGAGGCAAGCAAGTAAAAGGACGCAAACGTCATATCTTTGTGGATACATTGGGACTATTATTGGCAGTCGTCGTAACCGAAGCCAATTTTCCTGAACGTTTGGGAGCTACAGCTGTAGTGATGGAAGCGGCAGATGCCACAGAGGACATTGTACTCCTGAAGGGTAGATCAAGGCTACAGCGGGGAGAACCTTGCACGAGTGATTCAGCAATTGTGTGAGGCTAAAGTAGAAGTAGTGCGTCGCACCGAACCAGGATTTGTGGTGTTACCGAAGCGTTGGATTGTAGAACGAACTTTCGGGTGGTGGAATCACTATCGCCGCTTAAGTAAAGATTATGAACTACTTCCCGAAGTTAGTGAAGCAATGATCTATACGGTAATGATTCGCTTGATGCTACGACGACTAGCGCAGTCAGAATCAGCATCTTCATAATCCTTTAGAAACAGTCTCTTACCGTTGGATTATCTTTTTTAAGCGAAGCGTTAGCGAGTCCGCGAGCGTCTGTACTTTTTTGACCCTTTCAATTGCGCGAAAACCAGAACCATTAACGTACATTTCTAGGCATTCACGCTTAATATCTTCAGAATATCCTTTTGGTTCATAAGATTCGATAAATTGACGCTTACATCGAACGCAAATGTAATTTTGCTTACCACGTTGTCTACCGTTTTTACGTATATGAGTTGATGCACACTTAGGACATTGCATAGCGATCGCTCTAATTCATATTTCTATTCTGCAACGCCCATTTAACTTACCAAACTCCATCAATAGTAAACGCAAGTAAACGGAGCGAATAACTTCCCATTACAACAAGCGGCAATCATATTAACTAGCCCTTATCTCCTCGCACTTTTAACGCAAGTAGTCAACAGACAGTGCCTCGTAGTAGCTCTGTTTCGTTGTCAGAATTATGCAAGCCAAGTATGGGAGGTTGAGAATCAATCCCATACTCTGATTCATTAAGGTTTATCGCCCTCTCCCTGTCCTCCTGTGCCCTTCTGCCCTTGTGGTGCAGACATGATTCGCTTTTGCTGTTCTTGTAACCAAGTTTCAAAGAGTTCATTCAGTAGTCGGACTTTCATAAATTCATCTAGTTGTGCGGGGATAAATTTTTCCAGTCGCAAAATCACGAACCACTCGGCGATGCGGGTAGGGGGCAATATCTGGCCTGGTTGACTGCTAGATAGCATTTGCACCATTACCGGATGTAGTGCATTCAGTTCAATCGGACCTACTAAGCCGCCAGTTTGGGCTTCTGGCCCAAGCGAATATTCACGCGCCAAGTCAGCAAAAGAATTTTCTTTTGCCTGAATCCGGAAGTAAAGTTCTTGGGCAATTCCCACATCCTGGGTTCGCAGTAGGGAATAAATTACTTTATCTAGTTTTGCTTTGGACTGAAAAAAGTAGGATTCCAATTTATTACCCCAAGTGGCTTGCTTGAATTTTTCAATTTTAAGCTTACGAGTTGTAATAACTTCTAGCTGTTCGGTAGTCAGCCCTTGATGTGCCATCCAAGCCTGGATGTCTTCTTCATTTTTGAACTGTTTTTCAACGTAAAACTGCTGTTTGGCTTGGGCTATTTCCTCAGGTGTACACTCTATTGCTATCTTCTCGGAGCGTGAATTTTGCTCTATGGCCTCATCGAGGATCAATTCTCTCTGCAACTGTGGCAGCATTTGGTAATTTCCTAGCAAGGAAACCAGCTCACTCGCTGTGATTGTACGATTACCGATTTGGATCGCTTCAGTCATTAGCTTTCGGGAATCTCAATATTGTTAAAGAAGCTAAACCGTAGCCCATTCACTGGGAGCTTTTGTCTTAATTTTACCGAGTTAGGTACACTTACCTCACTTTCTCAATAATTACACACTTTAAAATATACAGATCATATATGTTTGTATAAAAATTTTACGTAAAAACGGTCATAGTGAAGACAAGATTAAAAGGGATAATCCCTCTTTCATGAAAGTGGGTTAAAACCTGATAGCAGTTCTCGACAATGGTGAGATACGTTATTAAGCTACTAAAGCTTGGGAAAAAATATTTGGGTGTACCTCAGTAGCTTAGAAAACGCTATACTTCATTGACTGTAATGTCGAAAACTCGTTAATTTATCCGAGAGTGACAAAAAGTGCGATTCGTTGTGTGACAAATCACCGTAGCCAGTCCGTAAATAATCACACCAACCAACACTAGCAATAAAGTTAGTTGAACTTTCGGTCTGATGCGGGTGAAAGCCCCGCCCAATAGACTCAGTTGTGACTCCTTATCTGCCCACACTGACCAGACTCGGTTTCTGGAGAGTGAAGCTGGGAACAGGGCGTAATCAGACATCCGTTGCGGGATGACACTGACGCTAACAGGGAGTTCCTACGGTGAATCTGACCGAGGGAACGAATAAAAACGAATTGAGGGTCTAGGGGAGGTCGAATCCCTGCGTAGGCTAGACGAGAAGCGGAATTCTCTCAATTCGGGTAGGACTGACAGTAATTGGTCAGAGGTGTTCAGAATATACTTGCTTGGAGTTAGAGCATTATTAGACACAGCGATAATGCTAGTGAATCTTGGAAGAGTTTACCGTGGAAGAAATTTCGCCGTAATTTATTCCGCCTACAAAAACGAGTGTACAAAGCCATTCGAGACGGAGACAAGCGCAAAGCAAGGTCTGTTCAAAAGCTGATACTGAAATCCACCTCTGCGAGATTACTGGCAATTCGTCAAGTAACACAGCTAAATGTGGGGAAAAAGACAGCAGGAGTCGATGGTAAAGCCTCACTCACATTTGAGCAGAGGTTGGAACTGAGTGAACAACTCAAAACCAAAGGCAATAACTGGCATCACCAGTCACTGCGACAAATCCCAATTCCAAAGAAGGATGGAAAAACCCACATCCTTAAAGTTCCCACCATCGCAGATAGGGCTTGGCAATGTCTAGCCAAATATAGTCAGAGGTTGGAGAAACTATCACCGCTACTGTAAAATGGACGGTTCACGATTCTCGTTGTATCATATCCAACACAGAGCAATTCAGGTGTTCAACAGGGAAGATAAACTTAACCGCGAATCTAGTAAAAAACTCCTAGACAAAGCGTTTCCCAAGGTTCCCTACTCCGAAAATAAACACATCAACGTCAAAGGCGAGAAATCACCTTTTGACGGAGATATCACCTACTGGAGCCAACGTAACGGCAAGCTCTACGATGGCAAAACCCCCGTTGCCATCAGACGGCAAAACCATAGATGTGGATATTGTGGACTAAAAATGCTTGAGGGGGAGAAAGTACATCTTCATTATGTAGATGGAAATCATAATAACTGGAAAGTCAAAAACCTTTAGCTATTCATCAAAGCTGCCACGATTACATACACATGGGCAATGACTCTAGTTAAGAACATCGAAAGCTGGGTGCGGGGAAAACCTGCACGCCCAGATTGAACAGAGAGGTGCGGCGGATAATACCGCCCATCGACTCTAACAGGGTTATTCCTCTTTCGCTCCCAGCCAGAAGATGGGTAAAATCTGCTAAGTGCAGGAAACCATAAATCTAGCTATTGCTAGATGCTGTAATTCTCTCAAACGCTATAATCTACATCTGTTGCACAGAGAGATTAACTTGTGGATGTCATATTAGAACGATCGCACGAATTAAAACAAGCCTTAGTTGATTTTGTCCTTGATGCTGAAGGCGAACTGGCACAAGCACTGGAAACTTATGCAGCAGAACAGTTGCGCCGTGGAAGTGGGGATAGTACACAGCAGGACTTAATCATTGATAGCTTTCTAACAGCAGGGAAAGTCGGTGATAAGTCTCCATTAGAGTTGTTTATCGAAAGCCATCCAGATTTAGAAGAGAGCGATCGCAATCTGATCAAAAGCTGGCATCATAGTTTTATTGGTTTATTTACCATTACTAACATCCTACCTGATGGCTTTGAATTGACGAACTGGTTGACCGATAAATGCTACGTTGTCAAGCCTAATAATACCCAAACATTACAGGCAATATCTCGGTTGAAAGTAGGAGAAATTTTACTAACTCGCATTTCTCCTGTTACCGACAGCTACTGGATGTTTTCTGGCCCTTACACAATAATGGGTAAATTAGGGAAACCAAAACTTGCTGTAGCAATTGGCAATTTCAAAGAAAACTATAAAAGTAATCTTTACAGTGATGCTCCAGACTTGCTAGAAGAAGCTTGGCAGTCAGTGGAACAATATCATCAGCAGTTTGTGGACTTTTTTGGCACTGATGAAATCACCCTACCTGGATACCAACTTAATAAAAAGATAGGGGAATTTCAAGAACTAATTACTGAAAAAAACTTCGCAGCAGCAGGAATTGATACTTCAAAATCCTTGGCAGAAGTGGCAGAAGCCGCTGGTATTGGAGACGAGGAAATCAAAGCAGCAGCACAAGAGTTTGGCGCTGATTCTAATGTAGTCTC
This sequence comes from Nostoc sp. UIC 10630, assembly GCF_010747425.1. Lineage (NCBI taxonomy): Bacteria > Bacillati > Cyanobacteriota > Cyanophyceae > Nostocales > Nostocaceae > Nostoc > Nostoc sp. UIC 10630. The sequence continues at coordinate 11,301 of NZ_JAAGOG010000174.1, read as the reverse complement.
TCAGATGTTGAACAGCAAAGGCGGCAATAGCAAAATGGTTATGCCAAAGGTTGATTTACCTGCCGAACTCAAGAAAGCAGAACAGGTAACGGCTCTTTCTCATCCCCGTTGGGGACAAATGTTTTTACCAACATATAGTAAGGTACAAGCAATCTTATCAGCAGAAGACTGGCAAAGTGTTCAAGGGGCGGAAAAACTAATTCGCTACTATCTCGAAGATAAAAGTATTAATGCCTTTATTTGGCATCGACTAGCGCAACAATATCCAACTCAATTAGAAAATGTGTTGCAAATAGTTCTGCAACGTCCAGAGTTTCACCTTGAAAGCGACTTGGATGTGCTTTTGCAAGAATTCCACAAACCGATTGAGCCAGAGCTACCAGATATTGCCAGTGTACCCATACATTTGCATAATTTATTTCAGGAAGCTTTAGGAGAAGTTAATAAATCTAAATCAAAGGGTAAAGGGCAAGCAAAGCCAGCAAAGGGTTTTCAACGAGGTTAGTAATTCACCGTTCGCGTAATGGTACTCATGCTCGAAACCAAATAACCCTTCGACTCTGTGTTAGCGCAGAATTTCTGTAGCTTCTTGTAAAAATTTTTTGATGACATTTGGGAAAGCGTGTTTCTTTACATATCCCTTATTTCATCAATTTAATTCTCTATTAGGCGAACGGTACACAAAAAACCCCGACTTGATAGCCGAGGTAGATGGGAGAAGTCCAAATGTCGATGAGATATCGCAATACCGAAATCTGTTTTTATTAGCTAATGCCAGTTAGGTAGTTAAGTTTAGTTTTAGTTAAGTTATGTAAATAAATTTAACCTAAATATTACAAATAGTCAACTAAACTTGACAAAAAAATCTAATAGATATTATGAGAACTACTTATCAGTCAGTGTATAGGATTTTTTTTAGAGATGCGGTAAACGAAATAGGCAAAACAAAACGGGTTACTGGCTAAGATAGTGGGATGAAAATGAGAACCGATCTGCTTTAGAGTTAGAAAACTGAGGGATTAGCTGCATCAATCAAGGTAGTCGGAATTAGACCAGAGATTTGAGAAGCTAGCTACTAGATCACCAAAGTCTTTACAATTCCTTTGTTAGCTCAAAAAGTATTTCTCGACCTATGACAAATCAAGCTCCTATCCCGGTTATTGTCAACGGTGCTGCTGGTAAAATGGGCCGTGAGGTGATTAAGGCAGTGGCGCAAGCGCCTGACTTAAACCTAGTGGGTGCAATTGACCACAGTTTGGAACATCAAGATAAAGACGCTGGAGAATTAGCGGGTTTAAGCGAACCCCTTGAAGTGCCAATTACCAATCAATTGGAACCTATGTTAGGGTATGTGGCTGGCGACAGACAGTCTCCTCCAGGGGTAATTGTAGACTTTACTCATCCTGATTCAGTTTATGACAATATTCGTAGTGCGATCGCCTACGGTATTCGTCCAGTAGTTGGAACCACTGGGTTAAGTCCAGAACAAATTCAAGACTTGGCAGACTTTGCCGACAAAGCTAGCACTGGTTGTCTAATTATTCCTAACTTCTCCATTGGTATGGTGCTGTTACAACAAGCCGCGATCGCAGCCTCAAAATATTTTGACCATGTGGAAATTATCGAACTGCATCACAACCAAAAAGCTGATGCTCCCAGTGGTACTGCCATTCAAACGGCGCAGTTACTAGGAGAATTGGGTAAAACTTTTAACCCTGCTCTTGTAGAAGAGACGGAGAAATTACCAGGGGCGAGGGGTAGTATAGCAGATGAAGGGATTAGAATTCATAGCGTGCGCTTGCCAGGACTGATTGCTCATCAAGAAGTTATTTTTGGCGCAGCAGGACAGATTTATACTTTACGACATGACACGAGCGATCGCGCTTGCTATATGCCAGGCGTGCTACTAGCAATTCGCAAAGTCTTAGCGCTAAAGTCGTTAGTATATGGATTAGAAAAGATACTTTAGACTTTAAATACACTATTCAGCATTCATCACTCAGCACTCATGTTAGTACCACTGACTCGCCAGAAATTTGAACAAGTTATCCCCCTAATTGCCACTGGTTTGCAGTACAAGTACTATTGGGGGAAGTTTTCAAATTTTTTGCAAAGGCTGTTAATTTCTGTAGTTGCCATAGTTGTTCTATTGCTTGTGACAGTTATTTTTAAACTTGAGTTTGCTTCAATAGTATTTGTGCTGGGGGTAGTTAGCGCTTTTTTTTGGCTGTGGTATCCAGTGTTTCAAGCAAGTATGCGGAATTTGCAATGCCGCCGTTATAAGTATGGCGGCTTTTTCCGTGGTCGAGTCCTAGATTGGTGGATCACAGACCAGTTGATGGGGAAACAAGAAACAGTCAACAGCAAAGGCGAACTGGTAATTGTGGAAAACCGAGAAAAACAAATTAACTTAGAGGTGGGTGATGAAACAGGATTTACCATTGAGTTTGTAGCACCATTACGTCCTGCTCACAAAGTTATTACTCGCGGTCAAATTGCCGAAATGGTAGTGCTGTCAAATCGTGCAGATTTAAGCAGTATTGAACAATTCAGCGATATATACATTCCCAGCCGTGACTTGTGGATTAGTGATTATCCTTATCTGCGGCGGGATTTCTTTAACGAAGTCGGTCGTCGCTTGCGTGAAGACCAACAACAAAAACCGCGTCGTCGCCGCCGTAGAGACGAGGATTGAAAAAGAAGTCAAACAATTTTGGTTTTAGATTGACCCCATACCGTTGATGCGAAAGCTTGAATAAATAATTTTGAAATTTATTCTCGCGTTTAAATTCGGGGGCTTTAAACCTTTTTGAATTTTAAATCTTTCAATCGAAAATTTACTGAAGGAGGTGGGATGATTAAATCAGTTTGCTAACGAGAGCATCCTACTTTGATGATTTTCCCTTTTAAACGATAGGTAACAGATCCACAAGCAAAACCTCCTAGCAAATCAGGCTCTGCATAAGTTTGCATAGGCGGATTTTGTTTATCTAGCCGCCGTTTCCAATTGCCAGATATTTTTTCTAGAGTGGGATATTTTTTTAAAAACTGTGAATCTGCAACAATATCGTGAGTTCCCTTAAGACTTACCTTAGAACGATTAAGGTATATATTGTAATCGTAAATAACGTTTTTATTTTTATTACTACTATTAACAGCTTTGCCAGGATAAGCATAAAGAATATTCCTTAAAATCCTGACATCAGATGATATATTAGCAAATATTTGCCCATCTTTAATTTCGGGACTTTGATTATTTAAAACAGCAGTATTATTTACAATATCAACATGATCGCTTAAAAATGCATGAATACCTGAACCACCATTATTAAATGTAAGATTGTTTTTAACTAAAGTGCGTCCTTTATATACACCCAACTTTGAGTTATTTTGATTATTTCTTGATGTATCGATAATAATGCCATTACCATCTGTGATCTTTCCGACTGCAATCCAAGGGATGAACATGCGATTGTTATAGGCCTTGTTGTTGGTTACAAACATCTTGTATCCCCGATTGTTGTCAAAATTCCAATTGCTCAACATGGAAATACCACTGCAACCATAAACGCTGTACCAGGCATTATCGAACACCACGTTATTATTTATTGTCACGTAGTCTGATTCAATGGCTGAAATGCCTGCTCCTCCACACTTGTGTACCTTGTTGTTGACAATACGTATATGGTGAGTATGACCATTTTTTCGTCCATCCACGTTGATGCAGTTTCCATTGGTCAGAGGGTTTAGTTTGTTAGTTTTCTGACTCATTGCATAATCAAGGGTTAGATTGTCATTGTTCCCTATGACTTCAAGCCCATTTATCTCAATATATGAAGCTCCACTGTGAATCAAAATTCCATTCCATCCATTGTGCTTAATTTTCGGACGATGCCCAGGATATGCCTTAAACTTAATCCATGCGTTTGCTTTTCCAGAGCGAGTAATAGATACTACCTGCCCATTTGGGCTTGAATTCCTATACACTCCGTTCATAATCAGTACGGTGTCCCCAGGATTGGTCAGATTTGCTGCCTTTTGAATTGTCCTAAAGGGGGATGAATTAGAGAGTCCGCTATTTGTGTCGTTTCCAGTACCACTAACATAGTATGTTTTCGGTGTCGTCTTAGTGCTGATTAGCTGGCGACTGGATAAGATAATTTCCTTGTTAGTAGATACTTGATGGACGTTTTCAACTAAAGATACTTTTATATTTTCTCCTTTAGCCAAAAGACTCAATACTAAGGGAATTGCAAAGTATGCACTTAAGTTGAAACCTGTAATTACCACAAGAAACGGCTCCTTGTTCGGGACTACCTAACAAAAATATCAGAATATTCAGTGGTTTTGAATGCTCTTTTGAATACAAAATACAATAGAGTCGACTTTCCTAGCTCCCCCGATTTCCATCTTGTCCATAAGCTTGCCAAGCCAAGTCTACCAATCCATCAACGATCGCAGCTGCGACAACTGCATTACCTTTGCGACTTTCAATTGTAATATGGGGCACTAAGGAGTCTTGTAAACGCGCTTTCGCTTCATCAACATTGACAAATCCAACTGGAGTCGCAATTATCAAAGCAGGTCTAATTTCCTCAGCCTCAATTAAATCAACTAGTGCTGTTAGTGCTGTTTGTGCTTGACCAATCACAAAAATGCCCTCTGGATAACGCTTTGCTAAGGTTTCGATTCCCCATGCTGCCCGAGTTTTTTCTTTTTGAGGGCGTGTCAGAGCTTCCATGCTGCAATACACCGGATTAGCAAAGGTGTTTTGAATCTCAGATGCAATACCTACTTGTACCATCGGGACATCTACCACAATCGTGGTACGCGCGGCTAGTGCTGCTGCTCCTGCTTGTAAGGCACGCTCAGAGAAACGAATCAAAGACTTATACTCAAAGTCAGCTGTAGAGTATATTACCCGCCGCACAATCTCATATTCTGCGGGTGAAAAGACATGATTTTCAATTTCATTATCAATAATTGCTAAACTTTGAGCATCAGTTACGTGCCATTCCATTTTTCTTGAGCTTCTTAAATATTAGCTTTCAGCTTATCAGCTTCAGGGATTTAGGAGTTAGGAGTTAATTAAAAACTCATAACTCCTAACTCAGCACTTATAACTCATTACTAGAAGAAGGTCGGCTGAAAACAGGAGATAAGTAGGCAACCAAGACACCGATAATAAAGCCAGAGATATTGCGAACTAGAGGTAGCCAGTCACTTGTACGTGTCACCACTGGCCCAATACCAAAGGCAATAAATAAGATCCCCCATAAAGGTGAGAAAATTAAAGCCCATTGCCAAGCAAAAACTTGTCCTTTCTCGCGGGGTTGAGCTGCAAATCCACAAATTATCCCACCAATAACTGAGGTAATCAAGGTGAGAATCCATTGCTCTCGTGGTAGTCCAGGAACAACATTGCAACCACCTTTGAGTAAACAGCCTTTAACAGATTCTAAAGCTTGCAGAATGGCTTGGTCTTCGCCTTGTTCGCGCACAAAGTACAAATTACCGAAGCGAGTTTGCAGTTCTATCCAGAATGTTCTGGGTAAAAGTTCATAAACAGCATCGCCGACGCTAAAACTGAGGATGTTACCGCCACGAGAATCGGCAACTAGTAAAATGCTTTTGTCATCCAAACCCCAATATTTTATAACTGCCCGGCCTGGGGTGCGGTCATACTGGGTCAATACTCGCAGTTTCCAGCCTGTATCGGCTTCAAACTGTTCTAAATCTTTGACAAGCTTTTCTTCTTGCAGCACAGGCAGAGATTTAGCTAAGTCTACAACTGGGGTAAAGGTGTCAGGGAGTAACTCAGGATTGTCATAAGCCAATGCTGGGGGAGAATTCATGACCCAAATTGACCCAGCCAGAAAAAAGACTGCGATAGATAGCAGAATTCGTCGCCAAAAACAAGATTGCATGGACGTTTTTATACAAATATCAACGGTAGAGGTGAACAAGTTGTTTTAAAAGAGTACGGGAAAAATGATAGTTCTTTACACTTGTTTACTTTACTCTAATCTAAGGGATCAAAGCAAAGCGTTTTTGGGAATAGGGCACTAGAGGCAGAGGGGCAGGGGGGAAAGAGATAATTTATTATTCTCCCCCTTGTCTTCTGCTCCCCGGTTTCTTTTCTTAGTCCCTAGTTCCCATTCCTTATTACCAATTCAATCTTCATCATCAAAATTGGTTTCCCAGTTAACAGCGTCATCGTAACCTTCGTTAGCGCGGTATACTTCTGTTTTTATGCGGCGATTTTCTTGCCTTAGCACTTCTCGTTCTCGCAACGTTAGTGGTGGTTGTTCATTGCTTGGCAAGCGATCGCTATTTCGCCTCGTCGGTTTTGGGCGTGTGAAGTTTCTCCAAGCAGCTTTCGCGCCAACAAAAATGCTGCGTGTACCTACTTGCAGATTTTTAGCCTGAATTCTTGCACTATCGAGGGTTTGATCGACTTGTTTGGCTACTTGACTGGCATTTTTGACACCTTCACTAACATCATCAGTTAAGTCAGTTATTTCCAAACCAGTCACGCGAATAGCTTCTAGAGTGGGCGGTAACTCTCGTGAGAGTGTATCAAATAGCTTTTCTGCACTGCGAGCAGCGCGTGCTAACTCTTGCAAAGCGGGTATGGCCGCCACTAAAACCGCAGTCAAGCTTGTGGCGACTAGAAGTAAGGAGAGTCCCAACCAAAACAGGGGATCAATCACGGTAATGTCATTTATGAGCGTTCTAATGGCTGAGGAAGATAATCTGAGTCTTCAGGTGATGTTTGCCTCTGTAAGATTTGGCTTTCCTTTTGAGTGGCATCTACACCTGCTGCGATCGCTTCCCGTAATCGATCTAAAGTCTCATCCCAGTTTCGTAGTGCGCTGGCAGAGAGACGATCTGCTTGGATTTGCACACTCGTTGATAAATCTTCTGCCAATTCTGGGATAGCATTGGCAGATTTCTTCAAGATTTTACGCGTTTCGCGCCCTGTACGTGGAGCCACGAGCAAACCCGTTAAAGCACCGATGGTAGCTCCCAGCATCAAACCGCCAATAAATACTCCAGAACGGTTATTAGACATATTGTTGTTTCTCTCCTTACACCTATTTTAGGTGTGTTTTCTCTCCTTGTAAGGCTCACCGATTTTATTCAGTTAATCTATCCTGACAAAATATCAGCCAAAAATGTTGCTTTTGTTCATTAAACATTAAAACCATTAATTACTTATGATTCAAAACTCCCTGGGTTCCTTTCCCTCTGTATCTTTGTACCTTTGTGTCAGCCCTAATTATAAATGTTCATGTGAACTTGACATAACTCATTTGGCAACAGTTCTTTTCCCGGATATTAACTCTAGCCTGCGAAAATAACGCTGCCAAATTTGCTGTCCTTGTAAAAGTAGACTGATAATTTGTCGCACTTGTTGGATTTGCATTTTTAGTGCTTGATTTTTCTGCCGTAAGTTATAAATATTCTCCTGACTGAGATAAATATTTTCTGGTGCTTTATTTAATACTGTATGAGTACAACTTTCATAAACAGTTAACGTATCTGCTATGTATGCTAGCCGCTGCTTGAGTTGCCACACTCGCCAAGCCACATAGAGTAGTATCAACGAAATGAGGGTATTAACGAGGATAACTAAAATTACCATTGTTTATCTTCACCAATATCAGCTTTGCGGAATTGTTCTATATACTTGACTACGAATTTTAGATTTTAGATTTTTTTGGGGATGAACCAGAAAATCGCCAATTCACCAATTTTGTAACAACTATATGCCCACACCTGGCAAAACCACAGCTACAATTGCCTTAGATTTATGACTCGGTTTGCGAAATCAACCCGTATGCTTAAAAAGCCCCAGTTTTACTACGTTTCACTCCTTAACCTGATAATCCTAGTCAATTTGCGACCTTTGCGGCATCTAAGCACAATGGCATAGCCCCTTCAACATCCTGTGAGAGAACTACACTCCTTATTGGAGCCTCCTCAGCATCGCCTTTATTATTGTGCTATTACCTCTACCAGTTTTCCAGTCTGTCGCGTGAAGTTCACTAACATTTTGCTTGCAAACCCTCGCCAGTGCTTCAAATTGCTGGATGTGCGGTGGGGACAAGGAAAGTGGGAAAGGAAAGAGTCTATTAATTACCTCTTCCCTTATACAATTTTCCTAGCCGATGGCTTTCCCCTCTTCCCTTAACCTTCTTGTTGAAGGCTTATCCCTGGTATTTCACTAATTCGTTGCTAATAATGATTACTTTTTCTCTATATCCAGTAGAAGGTAAGGATGTCAAAAAAATTACCATCAACTAATTCCTTCCGAGCCATTTTAGTTGCTTTGACAATTGGATTTGTTGGGTGTGGAAATCAAGCTGCAAGAACTGCATTCACTCAAACTACCACCCCGGTAAATGAGAACCTTCCTCAAGTTGTAGCAACAACAAGTGTACTATGTGATTTAACCAAGCAAGTTGCCGGGAATACAGTTAACCTCACTTGCTTAATTGATCCTAGTGCCAATCCTCGCGTTTATAAACCAAAGCCAGAAGATCGTAGAGCCATTGAGCAAGCTAATCTCATTCTCTATAGTGGCTATAATTTAGAACCAAATCTGATCAAATTAATTAAAGCAACTAAAAATACTGCGCCGAAAATAGCCGTCGGTCAACTTGCGGTATCTAAGCCACAAAAATTTCAGAAAGACGGCAAGAATTTAATTAATCCTCATCTTTGGCATAATACTAAGAATGCTATCAGAATGGTGGAGGTAATTAATAGTAATCTGAGAAAATTAGAATCTAGTGATGCAGCAAATTATAACAGCAACGCCAAAAAAATTACCAATGAACTCACTCAGCTAGATAGCTGGATTAAGTCAAGAATTACGAGTATTCCTGCCAAAGAACGTAAGTTAGTTACAACCTCTAATGCACTGAGTTATTACGCCAAAGCATACGGTATTCCATTAGCAGGCGGATTACAAGGTATTAATAGTGGCCAAAACTTGACACCTACACAAGTTAGAAATTTAGTTACAAATATTAAACGGGCTAAAGTCTCAACGATTTTCCCTGAAACGGCAATTAACGAGAATTCACTTCAATCTGTAGCAAGAGTTGCTGAAGTGAAAATTTCTGATAGAAAGTTATATGTTGAGGGACTTGGTGAACCGGGAAGCGAGGCGGACACTTATCAGAAAATGATGATTGCCAATACACGCACAATTATAGAAGGGTTAGGAGGAACGTATTTAATGTTTCAATCGAAAACTGCTAATTAGTTATAAATTCCATTAATAAATCTGATAAACCGAAATGTTTTAGATTAATGAAAATTCGGTTTATCAGTCCTTTTTTAAAGACGAAAATGCTAATGCTATTTGTCTTTTAATCTAATATCAATCACAGTTGCATTGAAGTTGTAGTTAAAGCCTTCCAACTCAAACGGCATTCCAATTTTAACTTTACTGTTACCTAGAACGGGGCCATTGTCAGTAACCTGGGCTTTACCGTCTAGAGTCAAAAGCAAATCTGTACTAAAATTGTTGGTTTTTGGATCTGGTAATTCTTTTACACTACCATCTGGTTGGAAAACATTGACTGTTCTAGGTAGCTGTTGAATGGATTTAATTTCAATCTGTCCATAAGGTTGATTGCGGATAATCACATTAGTCTTTCCACCTTTTTTTAAACCTTGGTTAAATAATTGCTCAGGGTCACGGACATTCAAGCCACGAACAACTAAGTCTACTTCTATAGGTATTGTTTTCGCACCAACTTGGGCAACAGAACCAGAAGTTCCAGGAAAGACAAAGATGCCAAATATCACTAGCAGAATTACCAGTGCAGCACCTAAATCTAAGAGGTTGATTTTGCCGAACAAGCGACCTTTTGAATCTAAAATAGCCATAAAAATTTTTCCGAGGTAATAGCGAAGTAATTGATTGTAGCAAGAAGGCTTTCGATGAAAACGGCAATTTTTCCTATTTGGTAATAACTCAAAGCGGCTGGGCGTTGTAGTTATGCGACAGTTTATCACGAGTTTCGTAAGTTAGCAGGGGTGGGAGCTAACCCTGAAACTTTTACCCGTTCAGACTGACGCACCCAGAAAGTAATATCTAGTGTTTAAGCCTATCTCTAGAGGGAATCTCTAGTCCACCACAATTCGGTAAATTTGCGTAAGCATTAGCTGTATCACAACTCATTTGCTATTGAGTTAAGAATGCAACTTAGAATCCTCTAAATCCGTCTCATAATTTGTCCGATTATTTTATGTTCTCCCGAAATAATCTTTAAAGCGTATTATGTTCAATTGGAAAGGTTTTGTTGCAAGTTACCGTGTGTGGCGGCGTAGCTGGTTTTATCCCCTAATTTCGGTGGTAGTCGCCCTGAGTTTGTGTCTGAGTACACCCTTGCCTGGAAGAACTTTAGACTTCTTGCCTCTTATATTGCAGGGAGTCCAGGTACTTCAGCTTTCTAATATATCTGATCGCCAGGAAACTGATATTGGCAAGCAGATTAATCAGCAAATACTGGGGGGTCAAGTCAAACTTTACCGGAATGCTGAAGTTAATCGCTATGTAGAACAAATTGGTCGGCGTTTAGCAGCTAATAGCGATCGCCCCAACCTTCCCTTCACCTTCCAAGTCGTTGAAGATGATGCGATTAATGCCTTTGCAACTTTAGGAGGCTATGTATATGTCCACACAGGTTTACTTAAAACCGCAGACAATGAAGCGGAACTTGCAAGTGTCATCGCCCATGAGATTGGTCATATTGGTGGGAAGCACTTGGTTAAACAGATGCGGCAAAAGGCAGTCGCTAGTGGTTTAGCAACAGCAACTGGTTTAGATCGCAATACAGCAGTAAATATTGGTGTAGAACTTGCCTTGAATCGTCCTCGTAGTCGTCAAGATGAATTTGATGCCGATCAAAGAGGGCTACGAACCTTGACACGCGCTGGGTATGCCCAGTCTGGGATGGTTTCTTTTATGCAAAAGCTACTGAAAAAGGGTGGTTCTACTCCGACATTTTTGAGTACACACCCCGGAACTAGCGATCGCATTGAGGGTCTCAGACGTGCAATTAACTCCCAACCTAGTAATGCAAATTATGGGCTGGATAATGCTAGTTATAAAGCTAATATTCGACCTTTAGTAAAGTCTTGAGGGAATAGGGTATAGGGAATTGGGCATTGCTTATTCCCCTTATCTCCCTAATCTTCCACATCTTTCCCTGCGCCTCATCTCAAATATTATTTAATTTTTATCGCGGCGATCGACTTTTATTTTGGCTGGATTAATGG
>NZ_JAAGOG010000173.1:0-16770 GCF_010747425.1 Nostoc sp. UIC 10630 | reverse complement strand
CCTGCCCCCTCGCTATGATTAGTTGACATCCTCCCAGTAATGCGAAAAAGTGAAATGAAGGGCGATCGCTCCCAGGATAAACTCAAATGACTAACCTGATTCTGGTTGTAGACGACGACAATTTTATGCGAATGCATCTGTGTAAGCAATTGACAGATGCAGGGTATCAGGTGGAAGAAGCAAGTAACGGGCTAGAGGCGATCGCTATATATACTCGCCTCCAACCAGATATAGTACTGTTGGATATTATGATGCCGGTGATGGATGGGTTTAGTTGCTGCGCTCAACTGCAAGCACTTTCCAACGGCAAAAACACACCAGTGTTAATGATTTCTACTTTTTCCGATCAGGCAACCGTAGATAAAGCTTTTGCTCTGGGTGCAACTGACTTTATTACTAAGCCGATTCAATGGCCAATATTACATCTAAGATTGCGCCGTCTTTTGGAAGCTAATCATGTCATGCAGGAATTACGACAGCAAGCTATACAGGCACAATTGCGGGAAGTCGAACTCAGGATAGCATTAGATGCTGCTCGTATGGGCATCTGCAACTGGGATCTGTTGACGAACAAAATTACTTGCTCAGATAATCTAGAAGCAATTTTTGGCTTAGAGAAAGGCACTTTCAACTACACATATCAAGCTTTTCTCCACTGCATTCATCCCCACGATCGCGATTTCGTCAGGCGATCGCATCAGCAAGCTATTGAGGATAGAGCCAAATATGAAATTGAATTTCGAGTTATTTTACCCGATGGGAAAATTCGTTTTTTAGCAAACAAAGGAGTTGTCGTTGTAGATACGTCTGGTATAGCTGTGCAAATATCTGGGGTATACATAGATATCACCAAGCGCAAGCAAGCGGAGGAGGCGCTAGAAGTTCATGCTAACCAGCAAGCAATAGTGGCAGAACTAAGTCAAATGGCTCTAGCTGGTACAGATTTGACTACACTGATGAACTCATCTGTAACAATTGTTGCCCAATGTCTCAAAGTTGAGTATTGCAAAATTTTGGAACTACTGCCAGACGCTTGTAGATTGCTGTTACGCGCCGGAGTCGGTTGGCAACCTGGACTTGTGGGAAAGGCGACTGTTAGTGCGGGGATAAATTCTCAAGCTGGCTACACCCTACTTTCCAACGAACCAGTGATTGTTGATGATCTCCGTGCCGAAACACGATTCAATGGGCCACCACTGCTACATGAGCATCAAGTAGTGAGCGGCATTAGCGTAGTGATTCATGGCAAAGAGCGACCTTTTGGTGTCTTTGGGGCACACACAACCAGACACCACATTTTTACCAAAGATGACATTTCTTTTCTCCAAGCTGTTGCCAATGTTATCGCTACAGCCATTGAGCGCCAACGCGTGGAAGAGGCACTCAAAGAAAGCGAAGAACGCTGCCAGTTAGCCGTGCAGGGCAATAATGATGGCATTTGGGACTGGAACGTTAAAAATAATCAAGTATATTTCTCAACTCGCTGGAAAGAAATGTTGGGTTACGCAGAACATGAAATTTCCAATCATTTAGACGAATGGGCAACACGAGTACATCCAGATGATATTGGATTTGTCAGACAAGCGATCGCCGATCACTTTGCTAAGATTACCCCGTTTTTTATCAGCGAACATCGAATCCGGTGCAAAGATGACACCTATAAATGGGTTTTGGATCGCGGTCAGGCAGTGTGGGATGAAGATGGTAATGTTGTGCGGATGACAAGTTGCCATACAGATATCACTGAACGGAAACTGGCAGAAGAACAACTGCGTCAGAGCGAAGAACGTTTCCAAATAGTCGCCCATGCTACCAACGATCTTTTATGGGACTGGGATTTGCTGACTGATGAGGTGTGGTGGAATCAAGCTTTAGAAAAACTTTTGGGTTACTCGAAAGAGCAAATAACATTTACCGCTAATTGGTGGTATGAACATATACATCCAGACGACAGGCAGAGAATCGCCTCCCAAGCGCGGACACTGATAGATAGCGGTGAAAAATTCTGGTCAAATGAATACCGTTTTCGTCGCAGCGATGGTTCTTATGCCTATATGTTCGATCGCGGTTATGTCGTTCATGACCAAACAGGTAAACCAGTGCGGATGATGGGCGCGATGATGGATATAAGCGAACGGCAAGCCGTACTGCGCGATCGCGATCGTGCCCAAGCAGCATTAGAACTCCAAAATTTGCGATCGCAACTATTCGCTAATATCACCCTGAAAATTCGTCAGTCTTTACAAATCGATGAAATTCTGCAAACCAGTGTCAAAGAAGTGCAAAAGCTACTGCTTGCCGACCGAGTATTAATCTTGCGCCTACAGCCAAATGGCTCTTTCATAGCGGTTCAAGAGGCAATAGTTCCTGGTTTACCTGTTGTACTGGGGCAGCAAATCATCGACCCTTGCTTTCGCGATGATTATATTGAGCAGTACCGCCAAGGACGAATTAATGTCATTAACGATATCAAAGAAGCTGATATCCAACCTTGCCACGTCGAATTACTGGAACGATTTGTCGTTAAAGCCAACCTTGTAGTCCCGATTTTCCTCAAAAATCAGCTGTGGGGACTGCTAATTGCCCATCAGTGCGCTCATCCCCGCCAGTGGACTAGCTGGGAAATTGAACTTTTACGACAGCTAGCAGATCAAATAGGCATTGCCTCAACTCAGAGCCTCATCCTAGAACAAGAAACTCGGCACAGAGAAGAACTCACGCGTTCTAATGAAGAACTAAAACAATTTGCATTTGTCGCCTCCCACGATTTGCAAGAGCCACTGCGTAAAATTAAAACTTTTGGCGATCGGCTCAAAAGCACCTGTGGTGACACCTTAAGCGAACAAGGACGTGACTATCTAGAACGAATGCAGAATGCTGCATCAAGAATGCAGATATTAATTGAAGACTTGTTAACACTTTCACGAGTTACTACCAGAGCGCAACCTTTTGTATCAGTAAATCTGACAAAGATTGCCCATGAGGTATTATCTGATTTAGAAATTTATGTGCAGCAAACTGGAGGAAGTGTAGAAATAGGACAGTTACCCACCATTCAAGCTGATCCTATACAGATGCGTCAATTGTTGCAAAATCTAATTGGTAACGCCCTCAAATTCCATCGCCCACAAATACCACCAGTTATCAAAATCTATAGTAAGATATTAAACAATCAAGCAGATAACATATCTAGTAATTCTGAATTTTGCCAAATCATCGTAGAAGATAATGGTATTGGTTTTGAAGAAAAATATCTTGATCGGATTTTTAATGTTTTTCAACGTTTGCATAGTAGCATTGAATACGAAGGCACTGGTATAGGTTTAGCGATCTGCCGGAAAATAATTGAGCGTCATCATGGACATCTCACAGCCCAAAGCAAACCTGGGCAAGGAGCAAAATTTACAATCATATTGTCAATTAATTCCCATTCTTGATTTTTATTCCTAGAGAGGGATTAATAATAAATCCCAAAATTAGCTTAATTGTACAATTGCCACTCGTAATTTCTAGGACTGATTGATTGTACAAATCAACCATAATGTTAATTCTTAATAAGATTCGATTATTTCAGGCTATTGGCTACCACCACAGCTATTTGTTGTTAGACATCGCCTTCTATTAACAAAGAAATAAAACTTTCAGATCCTAAACAAATAAATTGCATAAGTAATGATTTTTGTCAACGGAAGAGTTACCATCTATGCCAGGTTAATAACTTGATTCATAATAAATTACTGCAAAGGAGACGATGTGGAGGGTCGAAAAAGAAATTTCACCATCTTAATGGCTGATGACGATGAAGACGATGGCATCTTGGTTCGTGAGGCATTGGTAGAGAGTCAAGTGCCAATTGAACTATACATCGTGAATAATGGTGAAGAGTTGATGGATTATTTGTACCATCGTGGTCGATATGCAAACAGGAGCAGTTTACCGCATCCTGGTTTGATTTTATTAGATTTGAATATACCGAGAATTAACGGTCTTGAGGCACTCAAAGAGATAAAATCTGACCCCCAACTGCGGCAAATTCCAGTTGTAATACTGACAACATCACGAAGAGAAGAAGATATATATAATGCTTACGATTTAGGTGCGAACTCCTTCATCATTAAGCCAGCGCCTTTTGCCTCATTAGTCGAGGTCATGGACACTCTAGTCAAATACTGGTTTGAAATCGTGAAACTACCACTACAAGCAGTGGGAGAAAAACATGGACAACAGCCCTATCAAAGTTTTGTTCATTGATGATGACGAAGATGACTATATTTTGACTCGTTACTGGTTCAGTGAATTTCACGTAGCAGACTGCGAGTTGGAGTGGGTGAATAATTATGAAGCAGCAAGAAATGCGATCGCTCGCCACCAACATGACGTTTATCTTGTAGACTACCGTTTGGGGCCACACAATGGACTGGAACTTTTACGCGAAGCAATTGCCAACGGCTGTTCTTCTCCCATAATTTTACTAACTGGTCAGGGCGACTGGGAAATAGATATCGAAGCGATGAAAGCCGGAGCCGCAGATTATCTTGAAAAAAGCCAGTTGACTGCACCTTTGTTAGAGCGTTCTATCCGCTACGCCATCGAGCGCAAACAGACAGAACAGAAAATCCGCGAACAAGCCGCTTTACTAGATGTTGCTACCGATGCAATTTTTGTGCGTGATTTAGACGATAAAATTTTATTTTGGAACAAAGCTGCTGAGAGTCTGTACGGTTGGAAAAAAGAAGAAGTAATTAATAAGAAGACACGATCTCTCTGGCATGAAAAACATCCGTCTAAAGTTCAAGAAGCACTCAGTGTTTTGATGAAAAATGGCTCTTGGGAGGGCGAATTACAGCAAAAAACAAAATCAGGTAAAGAAATTATTGTCGAAAGCCGTTGGACACTAGTGCATGAATTCGGCAATAAAGCACAATCCTTTCTCGTTGTTAACACTGATATCACACAAAAAAAACAACTTGAAGCGCAATTTCTCCGCGCCCAGCGATTGGAAAGCATTGGTACTTTAGCCAGTGGTATCGCCCACGACTTAAATAATATTCTTGCGCCTATTTTGATGACAGCCCAACTGTTAGAGGCACAAGTCCATGATGAGCGTTCTCGGCGACTGTTGCCAATATTGATTACAAACACTAAACGCGGGGCAAATTTAGTCAAGCAAGTATTATCTTTTACTCGCGGGCTTGAAGGCGATCGCACAATATTGCAATTAAAGCATTTAATAATAGAAATTCAGCAAATTATTAGAGAAACATTTCCCAAATCCATTGAAGTTTCCACTCAAATTTCGCAAAATCTCTGGACTGTATCTGGTGATGCCACCCAACTGCATCAGGTATTGATGAATTTATGTGTTAATGCTCGTGACGCTATGCCAAATGGTGGAACTTTGAAAATTTCGGCGGAAAATCTCTTAATTGATGAAAATTACGCCAAGATGCATATCGAAGCTCAAGTTGGTCATCATATCGTTATTACTGTTACTGATACAGGAATTGGGATTAAATCAGAAATATTAGATCGCATATTTGATCCATTTTTTACTACCAAAAGACTCAATAAAGGTACTGGTCTTGGTCTTTCTACAGTCCTTGGCATTATTAAAAGCCACGGTGGTTTTATCAACGTATGTAGCGAACAGAGAAAAGGTAGCCAATTTAAGGTATATTTGCCAGCACAAGACGCGGCGGAAACTATAGAAGAAGAAGACCAAAGACTACCTTCAGGACAAGGAGAATTAATTTTAGTTGTAGATGACGAAGCTGCCATTCGAGACGTGACAAAAACATCCTTAGAAAGCCATAATTATAAAGCAATGACAGCTAGTGATGGCATTGAAGCAATAGCCTTATATGCAGAACATCGAGATGAAATATCTCTTGTCTTGACTGATATGGTAATGCCGTCTATGGATGGGATAACTACTATCCGCACCCTGCGAAAAATTAACCCAGATGTCAAAATTATTGCTGTCAGCGGACTAACTTCGACTGATAAAGTTAATACAGCTTATGATATGGGTATTAAAGCCTTTTTATCTAAGCCTTATACAGCTAGTCAATTACTGCAAATTATTAGCACAGTTCAAAAGATTTAGGAATTTGAAATTGAGCATAGGGCATTGGGCATTACTAATTTATTTGTCAAACTTGAGAGTTATAATTTAGTAAATCCTAACTTCTAACTCCTAACTATTAAATTCCCCATGACAAAGGATGAAGTCTTAGCGGCTAATGCAGCTTTTTATCGAGCTTTTGAAAGAAAAGATATTGAGATAATGAGTGCCGTATGGTCACAAGGAACTGGTAGTTTTTGTATTCATCCTGGAAGTAATATACTACGAGGTTGGAAGGAGATTCGTATATCTTGGGAGCAGATATTTAAAAACACCGCTTATATCGAAATAAACACAGATATAATCGCTACAGAAATAGTTGATAATATTGCTTATGTTGTGCTGAGAGAAAATGTATTCCAAGTAGTAGCTGGGAGAAGACTTGAAGCACAATCAACAGCTACAAATATATTTCACTTTCTTGGTGGAAAGTGGTATTTAGTTCATCATCATGGCAGTCCCATTTTGCGGTGAGGAATGGGGAATGGGGAAGAGTTTTACAATGACTCAATGACTAATGACTAATGACTAATCAACTCTACTGCATCTCGTCCATCGTAATTTTGTAAGTAAACTTTTACAACTTCTTCTTTAGCAGTAGGCAATTTCTTTCCAATAAAATCTGGATGGATTGGTAATTCTCGATGGCCCCTGTCTACTAACACAGCTAAACGAATCACCTCTGGTCTACCGTAATCGTTGACTGCATTCAAAGCAGCGCGAATTGTCCGTCCTTTAAAAATCACATCATCCACGAGTACAACCGTTTTCCCCGTCAGGTCAAAAGGAATTTCGCTTTTCGTTGGAGTCCGCAATCCAATTTTGTCGAGGTCATCTCGATAAAATGTAATATCCAAAGCGCCAACTGACACGGCTACACCTTCTAGCGTCTCAATCTGACGTGCCAACAATTCGGCTAATAACGCACCCCTGGTATAAATACCAAGAAGCACCAACTGAGACAAATCACGCGTCCTTTCCACAATTTGAGAGGCCAGGCGAGTTAAGGTACGACGGATTTCTTCGGATGAGAGAATTTCAACGACTTTAGCAGACATAGGCAATAATAAGTTAGGAGTGATGAGTTAAAAGTTAGAAGTTTTTATTCTTAACTCCTAAATTTACTTGTTTGGGAGTATTAAGAATATTGCGATCGCTATGCCTAACCATAGCAAAAAACAATATCGAGTTAGCTGCAAAGCATTTTGAATAGAAGTTGCAGTAATGGGATAAATAGCATCTCCTAGCAGTGGTTTGTACTTAGCCACCCCACGATACCAATTTGTACCTCCCATCTGCACACCCAAAAAAGCAGCATAGACACACTCACTCCAGCCAGAATTGGGACTAGGATCGTTAATTGCATCCCGACGACAAATTCGCCAAACCTGCATTGGTTTACCCGATAACAACGCCAGAGTCACGACTATTAACCGACAAGGTAGCCAAGTTAAATAATCTTCTAACCGCGCACAAAACCATCCCAAATAAGTATAGGGTGCTTCTCGGTATCCCACCATTGAATCAAGGGTACTGCTGGCTTTGTATGCTAAAGCCAAGGGAGTTGGCCCCACAATTGGCACAAAGACACCAACAATTGCATAAAAAAGCGGAGCCATGACTCCATCGGTAGCATTTTCTGCAACCGTTTCTAAAACGGCTCGCAAAATTTCTGTTTGTGAGAGGTTTTGGGTATCTCGACCAACGTAATTACTTAAAATCTTCCGAGCTTTCTCCAAATCTCCTGCTGTTAAAGGTTGTAAAACAGCTACTGCTGCTGCTCGCAAACTTCTACCAGCAAAACAACTAGCTAAAAGAATGGAATCAATTGCAATTCCCAACCACGGATGAACCCATCTGGCACTTTGAATAATCAAAAAACCAACAAGACCGCTACCAATTATTAAAATAATCCCTAGTACAATTCCAGCTAGGCGTTGTGTAAGAGGATTTTTACACAATTGGAGAAAAAATTTGCTTAGGCGAGAAATTACCCACCCCATAATTTGTACTGGATGAGGCCAATCCCAAGGATCGCCAATTAAGTAATCTAAAAATGCAGCAATTATTAAGATATAGATGCTATCAGTCATAAGTCACGAGTCAAGGGTCAATCAATTTTGGATTTTGGATTTTGGATTTTGGGTCGCACCTTTGGTTCGCTTCCAGCGCAACGCCGGATTTTGGATTGACCCCGACCACGTTAACGTAGCCGTACAAAATCCAAGTACTTGGCTCTGATGGCGCAGCGTTAGCGGTAGCGTACTCCTGCGGGGAAGGAAGCTACGCGCAGCATCTTGTAGAGAGGAATGAGCATCCATAGAAGCGTCGGATTTGAAATTAAGGATTTTCGATTTGTTCCCCTCACGAAAGCGTTGCGGGACGAATTACCGATTAGCTTATCAACCAAAAAATCTAAAATTCCTAGCCAATATTTAAGCTATTGACCGGAGGCGGAGCGTCTCCGGCTCCACTCTTGGCTAAACCACAAAACTAGCTTCTTCCCCAAGGGAAGCTTGCCAACTACGAGCATCGTAATAAAGGTCTGCCAGAGTAATACTGTACAAAGCTTCTTTGAGCTTTTGGTTGAGTCTTTGCCAAAGGCTAAATGTTACCCAATCTTCAGCTTGTGTAGGTGCTGGGGTGTGATGAGGTAAATGGCTAGTCTCACCAACTGCTTCTAAAATTTGTCCTATAGATATTTGTGCAGGCTCTCTTGCCAATTGGTATCCGCCGATGCTGCCACGAATTGATTTAACTATTGATGCACGACGCATTTCTATTAGTAGTTTTTCGAGATAAGGAGCAGGGATATCTTGACGTTTAGCGATCGCTCTTACAGATACAGGCCCATATTTTGGCTGTAAACTCAAATCTAGCAACGCCTTTACACTATAGTGTCCTCTGGTAGTTAGTTTCATTTTGGCAAGCTTTGTTGTTTATCCTTTGTCATTTGTCCTTTGTAAATAACCAATAACCAACGACCAATAACTAAGGATCAGTTTTACTTATCATTCTGTAACTCAATTATCATCCTCAGCAAATAAACAACCTTTTGAGCGTTAGTTTAGAAAACTTAAACAAGTATAGTTTAGCAGTGATTTACAAACTATATATATAGCGATCAGCATTGCCAGCATTCTCTAAAATAGATTGTCTTGACAATATTGTTAATGGCATAACAATTGTGCATCTGAGTGTAATATACTTGGCTAGGTTGAGATAAAAACTAAAGGATTATGTTCCTATTAGCTCAACCTCAGCTAAAATAAAATCGATTCCAACACTTCAAACATCCATTTTTGATCTAAGTTGATGCCTAAACAGAAAAAAATTGAACCCCTACTCGGTGAAGAACTGCTCAAAAAAGTTAAAGAGCTAGAGAACGAGAGCAAAGAAGACAAAGCCAAGAAGTGCGGCTACTATACCGTTACTAAAAACGGTATAGAGCGCGTCAATATGATGAAGTTCTTAAATGCCCTAATTGATGCTGAAGGGATTCAGTTGGACAGTACACCAAGTGCTAATGGGCGTGGTGGACGTAGTGCTAGCTATAGAATTAGTGTGCAATCGAATGGTAACTTACTTATAGGTTCAGCTTATACAAAACAGATGAATCTGAAACCAGGAGATGAGTTTATCATCACTTTAGGCAAAAAGCACATTCGTCTGAGACAGGTAGATCCAGAAGATCGGGAAGGTGATGAAGCCATAGAAGCTACAGCTTAATAAATGGTCATTAGTCATTTGTCCTTTGTCCTTTGTGAAAACCAATGACTATAAAAAGTCATTAGTTAATCGTCATTTGTCCTTTGTAAAAATCAATGACTAATGACCAATGACTAATGACTAATGACTAATGACTAATGACCAATGACTAATGACTAATGACTATATCTGTAGTGGGTAAGGTTGGTAAATAGTGGCGAAGTGCCTTGCGCGTAACTGCTAAATTGCAGGTTAAGGCAATTTGCTCTTTTTCTAGTAAACCCAAAATGCGATCGGGTTTGTCTCGTGCTACCACTGGTAATTGATGTAAACCTCGAAGACTCATACGATCTAAAGCTTCAGATAATAGTTCATCTTGCCATGCATAGAGAATTTCAGTAGTACAAATATCTATGAGAGTTTGATTGGATAAATTATCTGGAATTTCAGTTAGTGAATTCGGGTAACTTTGCCAAAGAGCAAGGGCACGGTTAATATCTTCTAGAGAGAGTATACCAACTAATTGCTCGGCTGCATCAATTACTAAAGCACTTCGGGTGCGATCGCGGATCATTTCCACAGCTGCATCTAAAACTCCCAGGGTTGCAAGTAACTTTTTGGGATAAGGGTGCATAGCATCTTCTACTAAAATGTGCTGCACAATTTCCGCTTGTTCATCTTTCAATTCCGAAAGACCAATTTGTTGTAGATTAGAGTTAGAGTTAAAAGTTGGTTTAATCCTTTCCACTAGCCAAACACTCAAACCCACAGCTGCCATCAACGGTAAAACAATGCGATAGTCACGGGTTAATTCAAACAGCATTAAAATAGCCGTTAACGGCGCTCTGACACTAGCAGCTAGTACTGCTGCCATTCCTACCATTGCGTAAGCAGGGGGAGCCGCCATTTGATCGCAAATAGTCGGGAATGCCACAGCTAAAAGTTTGGCATACGCTGAACCAAAAGAAGCACCTAAAAACATGGCTGGTGCAAACAAACCGCCAATGAAACCACTACCTGCACTAATTGCAGTCATCAGTAGCTTCACCATCAACAGCACTATTAACAGGGAGAGTGGAAACTCCACATCCTGAAGCATTGCTTCTACAGTTTCATAACCCACACCCAAAATTTGTGGGAAATGCAAAGCAACTGCGCCAATTATCACACCGCCAATAATTGGATGAATTGGCTCAGGAATTCGTCCCAAAAAAGCAAAACCTCGAACCTTTCCAGCAAAGCAGGCTTTTGCTAAACGAATTAATTGAGTATAAGCCAGAGAAACAAGGCTGGCCCCTAAACCCAAGCCAAGATAAAGGGGTAATTCCAAAGGACTGCGGACTTGGTAAGCAGGTAAATCAAAAGCAGGTTGTGCCCCCAAACCAATTTGGGCAATTAATGCTGCTACCACCGCCGCTAGCAGTACCACACTGACCGCAGAAGTAGCGAAAGATGTCGCTCCCATCACCACCTCTAGAGCAAAAAATACTCCAGCAATGGGAGCATTAAATCCTGCCGCAAGTCCAGCCGCCGCGCCAGCACCCAATAGCAAACGTTGTCGCTCTTGAGATACATTGAGGATCACAGAGAACAACATCCCAAAATTTGCGCCAATTTCTACACTTGGCCCCTCTGGTCCCAAAGAAGCACCGCTCCCCAAAGAAACAGATGCGGCCAGCATTTTTGTAACAGGTCGTAGTGGTCGCTTAATCTCTTTTCCCTGAGAAGCGGCGATGAGAGATGAAAGTCCAGGACCAAAATCTTGAGTGCGCCAGCGCATCAAGCCAACGATTAGCCCTCCAAGAGTGGGAACGCAGGCTAAAGTCCAAGCACCCCAGACACCGATTTGACCCATTAAATTTTCCAGCATCAGCTGGTGAATCAACTGGATTAAATAGTGAAAGGTGACTACACCCATACCCGTACCACCGCCAATCAGCATGGCTAAAAACAGGACAACTGTTTCTGGGGATGGTTGAAAACGATTAATTAGGTCAGCTAAACGAGCGGAAGGTGTAGGAAATGCAGGTTGTTCCGTTACCTTCCTCAGTTGAGTGGGAGGTAGGAGAGTCATTGAGAGGCGAGGTAAATGTAAGAAAAAATTTAAATTTTTATCTGTTACTTCTCATTGTGAGCCATTATTTAGCAACGAGACAAGTAGACTTTATTTGCTTGATTTACAAAGCTTTAGCAAAAAATGTCATTGTGCAAAATTTTTGTGGGGAGAATGGTTAAATGGGAGACAATTGTTATTTGAGGGTCAAAGATCCCTAGTGGGGTGCGAGTGAGCGCCAACACTATTTTTTCTAGAGACAACAAAGTTTTTGTGGTCTGGTGGATACACCTGCAAACATTAACTAGGAGTCATCCTTGCCTAAATCTAGCTATACTCGTGTTGCGACCATTGAGCCATCCTTGGTAGTAATACAATGTATGTATGATTTATGGCTGTTGTCAGACCATACTTGGAAGTCTGCTAAGTATTGATCGGAATTCAATATAGCTATTCTTATAGAGCGAGTAAATGGACTAGGCGGACGAGGTAAATGAATATACACACCTTTGATAATCATTATGTTACTTGCCCAATTTGCCAAAGAAATGCCACTCCCAAACCAGTTAAAACGCGCATGGGCTTGTTTTGCTGTCCCTATTGCCAAGAACGGCTAGTAGTTTGCCAAAGCGGTCATTATGTGCGCGATCCGTTTACTTGGAGACAACTGATGATTGCTTCCTCGTTACGTCGTCAAAGCCGACCTTTAGCTAGGATTATCAGAGATTTTGTCTTGCTCAAGCGTCCGATGGTAGCCTTAGCTGTAGGAAGTGCCATTTTCTTTAGTGCGATCGCCCTAACTCAAGAAAAGACAAGTTACGAGC
This sequence comes from Nostoc sp. UIC 10630, assembly GCF_010747425.1. Taxonomy (NCBI): domain Bacteria; kingdom Bacillati; phylum Cyanobacteriota; class Cyanophyceae; order Nostocales; family Nostocaceae; genus Nostoc; species Nostoc sp. UIC 10630. The sequence continues at coordinate 4,061 of NZ_JAAGOG010000173.1, read as the reverse complement.
GCCAAATCTCTCCGACAACAGAGAAAGTTAATCAACCAGGAAATAAATCTCAGTAACTGGATTACTTTGGTATAAATCAAATCTTACTTTGATTTTTGTAATATTATAACTAAATACTTTTATGAAACCGTGTCTTATTACCCCAAATAGGACGCGGTTTTACATATATTTCAGCAAAAAATGTATTTTAATTTACCAAAATATTGGCGGTCGCTCTCTTTTCGATTTACTAATATTAGCCTTTTCTAGCTGCTAAACGGGTATAGTCTCCCAGCCATTGAGACTTTTGAACCTCAGATTTTAAGCTAAAAAGCCCCATTTCTATCAATCCAATGATCACACTTTTGCGCCATAATGATTTTCTCTGACGTGTCCTCGATATTTGCGATTGCTCAAAATAAGCTTTTATAGAAATATCTGTCAATAACTGTAAACTCAAGTCACGCATTATTTCTTGCCGAAATTTTAGATGCAATCGTAATAGTTCTTTAGGTGCTACTCCCTGTTTAACAAAAATTATTCTCCTTGGGCGGCGTAAAAAGGCATAAAGAATAGCTTGATTAGAAGAATTATCTCTAAAACTAACTGACCATTCTTGCTCTAAAGCACTCTCAATCGCACAAAATACTAATGAACGCCCAGGTGCTTGCATAACTTCTGCAAAACAAAGATGTTTTGGATGGGAAAAAAGTCTAGTAAAAATAACGGAAGATTCTGACAACAGTTCTAAGTCATTAATTTTAATAAAACCGAGAGATTATAAAGCATTCGTGTAGTAGTTGAAAGTCTTAATATCTAGTTGAGAGCGAGCTTCTAACTGTGTGGGTACAATTTTTAGTTTACTAGAAACATTTGAAATAAAGAGTATTTTGATAAAAATCTCAAAGAATATAATAAATGGTAAAATTATAACAAATACATAACAAATATCCGCCGGAATAAATTTTAGAGATAGTAAATACTTGAGTATTATTTTACCTACAAAAGCATTCCAAATAAACCAAAAACTAAAAGCCGATATCTGTGTAACTATTTTTGTTTTCATAGCTTGATATGTTTGGTTATCAAAAATACCAATTTCTGGTAGATAGCCTTATATATTTACTATTACCAGCATCCTAAATTGCTTTGTGTATGGTTCCCCAAAAATCAATAGCTCAAACATTAAAAGACAAGATTTTCTACAGATACTTCCAAGCTTGACCTTCTTCTGAATATAACCACACTTTCTTTAGTAAGCGGGGTTCCTCCCAGCACCTTTATAGCGTTATGGTGGAGACTTTCTAGCGCCAAGGTAGAAGATTCGGCTTCGCTGGGCGATCGCTGCAACCCATTGAAATAATCTTGCTGAAAAACGGGAAGACTATGGTTACTCCCTAATGGGGAAATTTCCATGAAAGTCGTGAATAGAAAAATGCTCAAAAAATCTCTGCTTAACTGTTTGATTTTGCCTTTTTCTCTAGTACCTTGGCTGTGCGTGGGAACGCTTTTTGATTCCCAAGCCAATGCTTTACCAGGGCAAAGTACAGAGGAAGTAGGCACTTGGATTAAAGCACATCCTACACTCCGCCCTAGAAGTGGGGAGTTATTGTTTGTGCAAAAGACTGATACTGCTGCTCAACGATTCACTTTTCAAGCGTCGGTATTGCCCCCTGGTAGGGTGGAATTTTCTAAAGACCGTGGCACAATTCGTAGTGAGCGCATTTCCATGTATGATGCCATTAACGGCATGACATTTACTCGTCTCCAAGAATCCTTGCGGGTGATTTATGGCTTGGAGATTTATCAAGACTACGATCGCGCCCAGGTAGTTTACCAGTATCCCAACCAGAAGGTAATTAACTCGGCGCGTCTGGCTAAAACTCCCATTCGGGAAGCTTTAAAGGGAGAATTACGAGTAGGCGATCGCTATGTATATTGGGTGGAAATTGCTCAACCCAAGAGTGGCAAAGCTTTTACCGGGCAAATGACGGTTTTGCTCAAAACTGACTTAGACAAGTTAGAAGGTGAACTGCAAATTCGGTAATGGGCATTGGGCATTGGGTATGGGGCATTAATTATTCTTCCTCGCTCCCTCATCTTCCTCTGCCCCTGATTTTTCACTTAAAGGTTACTGAAATAGTGTTCTATAGTTTCCCTAGGCTGATGGGAGCTAGGGTTTGCCATATACCTGAAAAGATACTTTCAGATGCTAAGGAAATTCGTAGCAAATCTTCCTTTAGTAGTGGTGGCCAATCTATGCCAGCTTTACGCCCTGCGGCAAATAGCTGTTGTGCTTTAATGCTTAACTGATAAAGGGCTAAAGCCAGTTCTCGGTCTAGGGTCTTTGCATCTTTAAGGGCTTCAAACACCACTTTCAATGCCAACAAAATTGAAGTGATCTGACCGGGTACCGGCGGTTTCCCCTGTTTCATACGCGTTAACAGCGCATCTGGGTTTTCCTCGGTTGTGATTGTCTGATCTATGAGGAGTTTCCGAGCTGTTTCGTAATTCATGTAGTCAGTTTAGCGTACATTTTGCTTCAGCAGTAATACCTAATTAAAAAGTCATAAAATTGGCTTCTAGTTATTTATAGCAATCTCATTTGATTTGTGAAAAGATAAGCTTGGGAAAAATAATGGATAATTTGCGATGCTATAGGTTAACCAGATAGACTGACATATAAGAATATCTTTGAAAAATACGCCCCGCTTGGAATCAGAAGCAAAATGATATCACTGAATTTACTAGAAATTGAGCGCTCAATCCGTGCCTTGTCTGTAGAAGAGCAACTTTGGCTCCTAGAAAGCATTGCTAGACAAATCAGAGAAAGTGAATATACAAAAGATAAATTTGCTGATGTCACAAATCAGGAAGAACAACTGGAATTAATGGTTGATGAGTCAAAGATTTCAACAGAAATTGCTGCGATCAAAGATGAATTTGCAATTTCTGAAATCCTCTGATATGTAAAAGTAAAAATTATGAGTTTGCCAGATTTAAAAAGTCAAATATACAAGTTATAGGTGAGCGATCGCTTAGAGAATGTTTGAGAAGTTACTAGTTAAGATAACCCCTGCTCTTGAGAGCGGGGTTTTGTACTTGATGCATAATCCTAATGACGTGAATTATCCGTCTTTCAAGTCATTGCCGACAAGAGTAAGCGTAGCTCAACCTGGGCTACGCTTATTTTTATCCTGCTTTCAGTAGTGCATTTATTGTCTAATTTGTCAATAAATGCACTACTGAAATAGGACTTAGGAACTTGCTCGGCGGTGATAATTTGGTAAACTCTTGGGTAGCTTCGAGCAACTGGTATTGTTCCAAGCCCAAGAAGTGTAAAGTGTTAAGTGTTAAGTATTAAATAAAAAAAAATTTGAATTTGAGCCTTGGAAGAACAAAAGATAGATAATCAACGACTATTGAGTAGTGATTGTTGACTATTGACTAATGAGCATGAAATTGAGTGTTAAGCACACTGTTGATCAGTGGTTCAACAAAATAGCAAAGAATCCAGGTCTCAGTGTCACTGTGTCGGGTTTGTGGTTAATGGTGGTTGGCTGGATAGCTTTTGGGTGGAATTTGGGCAATATTGGCTTGATTGATGAGACAGAGCCACTGTTTGCCGAAGCTTCCCGCCAGATGTTTGTCACAGGCGATTGGATAACTCCATTTTTTAATGGTGAAACTCGTTTCGATAAACCTGCTTTAATTTACTGGTGTCAGGCGATTGCATATTACATTCTTGGAGTAAATGAGTGGGCAGTACGCCTTCCCTCTGCGATCGCAGCATTTGGCTTAATTTGTTTAGCTTTTTACACCGTACAGTGGTATTTCGCTAAACAAGATGAATTAGAGCAAGTTTCACGTCCTACTCGCCGCTACTTAACATCTTTTATCGCAGCAGCGCTCATGGCACTCAATCCCGAAACTATTATTTGGGCGAGAACCGGTGTCTCTGATATGCTGCTCACCGGATGCATAGCATCAGCTTTGTTGTGTTTCTTTCTAGGGTACGCAGGGAAGGAAGGGAGTAGGGAGCAGGGGAGCAGGGGAGCAGGGGACGCCGGGGGAGCAGCATT
>NZ_JAAGOG010000172.1:0-16771 GCF_010747425.1 Nostoc sp. UIC 10630 | reverse complement strand
TGCTGCCGGGCGAACCGGTGACCGGCTCGAAGATCGTGAAGATCGGCGAAGGCGGCGTGCGCGCCGCCATCCTCCCCTCCGGCATGCGCGCCTTCTCGACGCGCATCAAGGAAGAGACCGGCGACATCCGCCGCGTCACTGACATGTATGTGGCCTTCGGTGATCGGTTTAGCATCTTCTGCGGTGTCGACGACCTGATCGTCGAAAGCTCGGCGCTTGGCGTGACCGGCTGGGTTTCCGGCATGACGAATGTCTGGCCCGCCGAATGTGTCGAGCTCTTCAACCTTTGCGCTGAAAACCGTTATGCCGAAGCGCGCGCCCTTTACAGGATCCTGACGCCGTCGTTACAACTCGCTACGCCATTAAAGCATTTTCCCTAAAACAACCGGCCCGCGCGCCGCCGGTACGGCCGGGGCGGGCGGGCGCCGGGGCCGCCGGCGGCCAACAGGACACGGGGCAATTATTGAACAAATCTCTCCTCGTCTCCCCCCTCTTCGTTGTCTCTTCTTCATGCGCCTGCTCCCCGCTCCCTGCTCCCCTGCACCTTCCCCCCACTTAAGTAAGTTGGCACAATAAAATCAAACTATGTAAAGACAAACGAACTAGGCTAAAACCCTTATACCTATTGACTATTGCCTATTGCCTTATCCCAACGACAATTATTTACGCCCACTTACTTACAACACTTCATGATTCCGAGATTCCAATGTCTGGCTCAGTCTATCCAACGCCGCAGTCAGCCTTTCCTGAGCCATAACATTAGCGTCTGATGGTGGGGATTCTACGGGAACCTCCTCTTGCCTCTTGAATGTTTGTAAGGTACGAATTGCTACAAATAAGATCAAGGCAATGATTAAAAAGTCAATGATTGCACCAAGAAATTGACCGATCGCAATTCCTGGGCCTATAGTGATAGTTCTCCATTCTTTGCCAGTCACGCCAATCAAAGGGTTAATCAATGGCATAATCACAGCCTCAACAAAGGAGGTGATAACCCGGCTGAAGGCAGTACCGATGATGACTGCGATCGCTAAGTCAATTACATTGCCTTTGAAAGCAAATTCTTGAAAATCCCTTAAAAAGCCACTTGCTCTTCTTGCTCTTGCCATACTTGAGACTCAATAAGTTAGCTGTAGTCTTTTTTTATATGGCGCTCAACTTTTTTCCCTCTCTGTTGAGATAGATTTTGTCAATCTTCAATGAAGTGTATAAATTGGAGAACAGTGTGATTCTCTGGAAAAACAAATCACACCAAAATTTTCCATATCAAAATTCCATGACATCGTTATATAATTCAATTCATTTCTAGACTGCCGTCCAGCAATTATGTCATAAGTAAAAAAGCTGTGAACGCAAATTAATTTATGACTGCTACTGCAAAAACTACTCCTAGCTTCGCTTCCCGCTTAGTAAATGGCGTACTGGCAATCAAGCCTTTAGCCAACCTAGCGAAACATCAAGCCCGTCAAATGATGATTAAACGTGCGGAGAGAATTGGCGTACCTTGGACGCAAGAAGTCGAAACACTACAAGCGCGTGATTGGAAGGCTGATCTAGCTCAAGTACAAAATCCTGAGCTTTCCTACCCAGAATACTATTTGCGGCCATTCCATGCCTACGAAGACGGAGACCTCAGTTGGAAAGCCGCTTGGGAGCTAGAAGTTGCTGCTCGTACTGTCCATGCCGGAATTTGGCAGGATGCTGGAGCAGAAGGAGATGCTAGACTGCGCCAAAGTTACCACGATATCCTCAAAGCGCAAATCCCCAATCAACCCCAAGAAATCCTAGACTTGGCCTGTGGTGTGGGTTTGAGTACATTTACCATGCAAGAAATTTATCCCCATGCCAAAATCACAGGCTTGGATTTATCTCCCTATTTCTTAGCCGTTGCCAATTACCGCGCTGGGCAACGCCAAGCTAAAATTAATTGGCTTCATGCCCAAGCTGAATCTACTGGGCTACCAGATGCCTCATTTGATTTAGTCTCAATTTTCTTGATGTGTCACGAATTACCGCAGTCAGCAACCCGACAAATTTTTGCTGAAATACGGCGCGTGCTGCGTCCCGGTGGCTACTTGGCAATCATGGATATGAATCCCAAGTCTGAAGTTTACCAGAAAATGCCAGCCTACATTTTGACTTTGCTCAAAAGTACTGAACCATATTTAGATGAATATTTTGCTTTGGACATTGAGCAAGCTTTTGTTGAAGCAGGTTTCCAAACTCCCACTATCACCAACAATACCCATCGTCACCGCACAGTAATTGCTCAGGTGAGTGGTTGATTTTTCTCTACTGCTGTGGTCAGCAATACCACCCTTGCTGCTGCTAGGCTACTACTACTATCGAGTACCATTTGCCCCACCTCTGTTAAAGTTACTGATGTTCTTTGGCATCGGGGCAATATCTGGTCTTTTAGCCCTTAGACTTGAATGGAATTTTGAAACTGTAGCCAATTGGGTTATAGACTGGGAACGGATCAAGCGATCGCTCCCTGGTGCAATCTTGCGGCAGCTTGTGGAAGTAGGTTCAATTGAAGAAGGCTTCAAGTTAGCAGGGGTTGTTGTACCAACCTATTATTTGCAACGCACGTATCGATTACTTCCCTCAACTGTTTTCCTCTTCACCATAGCCGTTGCCCTTGGATTTACCGCCGAAGAGAACTGGATTTATCTTTTTCACAATACAGGATCAATTCTTGGGCGTACTATTAGCACGCCAGTCCATGCCATGTTCTCTGCGCCTTGGGGATATGCCTTGGGAATGTATATTTCGTCTAAAAATCGGTTACATCAAGACAGGAAGTTCATTTTTCTGGCTTGGCTGAATTCTGTGATTTGTCATGCCCTAGTTAATATTCTATCTAGTGCTTGCAGTTACTCACCAGCGCTATGTTTCCTTAATTATGGTTTATTTCCGTTTCTCTTGTGGATGTTTTGGCGATTAGAACAATTACTGCGAAAAGTGCAAGGTAAACCTGTAATTACCCTGATTTGGGAACGTACACCCCAGCGACGTTACTGGCAGAGGGGTTTAGTGCTTTTTGCCCTCGTGCTGGGTGGAAATGCTATTTTTGGGCTGTTTCTCTTAGCCAATAAAATTATTCCTTTGAATCCGTCCAAGCTTTTTGACAGTTATATTTTGTGGTTTATATTTAGTCGATTTTTGTTAAATCTCTTTTTTGGAGTTTTAGCTTGGGGCATTTATCGCTATTTGCGACATTCCGCCCGCCGTCGGTATTTTTAAAAGTATGATTTAAGAAAATGCTAGGGGGTTTCTATGCAAACAACTCCAGTGCGTTGGACGACAGATGACCTAGAGTTATTCGCTGGCGATCGCAGAAATCGCTATGAGATTATTGATGGAGAACTATTTGTGACCAAATCACCTAGTTGGGATCATCAATCAAGTTGCGTAAATATTGCTACCGTTCTTAAGATTTGGTCAGATGAAACTGGTTTAGGTAAAGCTGCAATCGCACCTGGAATCATTTTCTCAGATTCTGACAATGTGATCCCTGATGTGGTGTGGGCAAGTCATGAACGCTTAAAATACTTGCTAGATGAAGCTGGACACCTCACCGGCGCACCAGAGTTAGTAGTAGAAGTTCTGTCACCAGGTGAAAAAAACGAGAAACGCGACAAGGAAACAAAGCTAAAGCTTTACTCAGTGCAAGGGGTTCAGGAGTATTGGATTTGCGATTCTATACAGAAGAAAGTTGAGGTTTATCGACGCGAACAGGCTGCATTAAAGTTAGCAGCTACTCTATTTAGTCAAGATGAGTTGACAAGTCCTTTGCTACCTGGTTTCACCTGCTTAGTCAATAAACTTTTTTAGGCTTGGATTCTTTCGATTATCTTCTTTACTCTGTGTTCTCTGTGCCTCTGCGGTTAAATAAATCACTTTTAAACCGCAGAGAACCGAAGAGAATAAAATAAATTTTAAGAATCACTTTGAAAGGGCGATTTTTAATAATTCGTAATTCGTAATTCGTAATTCGTAATTCGTAATTATTAAAAATGTCCTATGCCTAAATTTTCAATTACCTAAACCCGTGCTAATATTGGCTGATTCACATCTGCGGTGACTGAATCTGATTCTGACTCCGTGCAGTAGATTTCGCAGGAGTTATTAGGACTTTCAATCAGTTTCACTTTGTGAAGTTTAGCTCCCAATTCTTGAATGGGCGATCGCAATAAATTACTAATGTAAAGTGCGATATTCTCAGCAGTGGGAACAATTTCGGCAAAGTAGGGGATGTCTTTATTTAAAAAAGTGTGATCGAATGGTTCAACCACATAATCTTCTATGACTTGATTCAAACCCCCTAAATCGACAATCATGCCAGTGCGTGGGTCAATTTCCCCTTTGACGGTGACTTCTAGATGATAATTGTGTCCATGACCGTGGGGACGGGCGCACTTACCATAAATCTCAGTGTTCTCTTCGTTACTGAGATGAGGATGAGCTAGCCGATGGGCGGCGCTAAAGTGAGTACTGATAGTAAGGTATGCTTCCATTGCGTTTCCTATATAATCTGCCCAAAGTTCAGGATGTTCAAATAACTGCACACGCACTAAAGGCAAATGCGGTGCTAACCTCTGCCAGATAATCCGGGCAATATTCTCAGTAGTGGGCAGAGTTTGTTGAAATTCTGTCCACGCATCGTTGATATAAGAGAAATCCAATTGACTGGTAACTTCTCGTTTGATTACGTGTTTGACATCAGACAAGTTCAGCACCATACCATACTTATCCAATTCCCCGGCAAGGGAGATAAATAAGACATAGTTATGTCCGTGTCCAGGAAATTTAGAGCAAGCACCAAATTTTTCAATATTCTCGGCTTCACTCAGTTCTGGCAACCAATAGCGATGACTTGCCGAAAACTGGGCGCGGCGATTAACAATACATTGCATGAGTACACTATGAGCAGAATTTAAAATTTCTTAATCTTTTTCTGTTTCCAGCATAAACTAATTTGTTGGTCATTTGTTATTTGACCAATTACCAATGACAAATGACCAATGACAAATAACTACATAACAGACGCTTGCGCTTCACAGTGTAATCTCGTAGCTATGCGGAATAATTCTTGGCCTGTGTGTAAATAACGCTCATCGTAGTTCAAAGGAAAATAAGCCAACTCGTCAAGCCCATCTGCTACTTGATTGAGGCTGTAATAGAGGTTAGCCGCAGTTCCTGCTAAAGTAGAGGGATTTGGCAGAGAGCGAAAAATAATTTGTGCCTGCTTGAGGTCATCTCGACAGGCTTGTAAGTATTCCTGAAATTCATCTAACAACTCATCATCAAAAGGATCGGCGGCTAATTGCTCTATTTGCTCCTCTAGAGAATAGAGAATACCATCAAGTAGATGATTGACTGGTTGATAAACTCGACGCAGCCATTCTTCAACTTGCTCGTCAGCTTCCCGTCCGGTTTTTCGTTTTGTCTGGTAATGCTTTTGCGCCGATGCTGTACGCTGTTGGCGATCGCTATTTAATTTTTGAGAATCATTTTGTAGTTGTTGGTCATAATTGCGGCGATTATGGTTATCACCTAAGATTTCATAAGCTGCATTGATGAGAATAATCTGATCGCGATCGGCTGTGTCCTGATTACTGTCAGGATGAAACAACTTAACCAAGCGGCGATAAGCTTGCTTAATCTCCGCAAGGCTTGCACTTGGACTAACTTTGAGAGTTTCGTAATGGTTAGAAACGTGCTTAGAATTGACCATTAATTCAATGTATCGTTAACCAACGCTAGCGGGCAACTTTGCCTCCAGGTCTTGGAACAACGGTGTACTCAAATACCTCTCACCAAAGCTGGGTTGAATCATCACAATTAAACGCCCTTTGTTTTCTTCACGTTGAGCAACGCGAATTGCTGCACATAAAGCGGCCCCACTGGAAATACCAGATAGTAGCCCTTCTTCTTTTGCCAAACGCCGACTATAAGCGATCGCTTCGTCATCGGTGATGGTAATCACTTCATCTATCAATTTTATCTTGAGAACTTGGGGAATAAACCCAGCGCCAATTCCTTGGATTTTGTGTGGCCCTGGCTGTCCCCCAGATAAAACTGGGCTATTGGCTGGTTCAACTGCGATCGCTTTAGAACTAGGTTTGCGTGCTTTAATCACTTCTGCTACCCCAGTGATCGTACCACCAGTGCCCACACCCGCCACAACTATATCTACTTGTCCATCAGTATCTTCCCAAATTTCAAGAGCTGTAGTTTCTCGATGCACTTTAGCATTAGCTGGATTCCGGAACTGCTGCAACATATAGGTATTTGGCGTACTATTAACTATTTGCTGCGCTCGTCTAATTGCCCCACTCATGCCTTCCATACCTGGCGTTAGTTCCAGTTCTGCTCCATAAGCCCGCAACATTGCCCGACGCTCACCACTCATGGTCTCTGGCATTGTCAAAATTAATCGATAACCCTTAGCTGCTGCTGTCATTGCTAGGGCAATTCCTGTATTTCCAGAAGTGGGTTCTACTAATATTGTCTTCTCAGGAGTAATCAGCCCCTCCTCTTCGGCGGCGTTAATCATACTCACCCCAATCCGGTCTTTGACTGATGCCGATGGGTTTAGACTTTCGAGTTTTACCACAATTTCCGCAACACATCCCTCTGTTTGAGGAATGCGGTTCAACTGCACTAGGGGTGTACGACCAACAAGTTCTGTAATGTTACGAGCAATTCGCATAATTATAGTCCTTAGTCATTTGTCATTTGTCATTTGTCATTTTTTATTGCGTCGGAACTAGCTTCGGAAGCAGAGCATCACCTTTGATTTAGGCACTCATCAGATGATGATTAAATAATTGTGATTTTACTTGCGGCTTTAGTAGCTTTTTCCCTAGCCTCTTCGATATTCAGACCCTTGGCTAAAGCTACTCCCATTCGTCGATATGGATGAGCATTAGGTTTACCAAATAATCTAATATCCACATCTTTTTCTGACAAAGCATCGGCTACGCCTGTAAAACCAATAGAATCAGATTTTTCCGAAGCTAAAATTACCGCACTAGCTGAGGCTCCTAACTGTTCTATATGAGGAATTGGCAAACCTAAAATTGCTCTTAGATGTAGTTCAAATTCATTGAGATTTTGTGAGATTAATGTCACCATTCCCGTATCGTGCGGTCTGGGAGAAAGTTCGGAAAAAATCACTTCATCCTTAGTAATGAAAAATTCAACGCCAAAAATTCCGGCTCCTCCTAAAGCATCAGTAACTTTTCTCGCTATTTCTTGAGATTTTAATATCTTATCTTCAGAAATTAGTGCAGGTTGCCACGATTCTTGATAATCTCCTCGTTCTTGGCGATGACCAATCGGAGGACAGAAAATAGTCGGTGCATTCCACTGTTTAATTGTTAATAATGTTATCTCGATTTCAAAATTAATAAATTCTTCTACTATTACCTTTTGGCTGTCTCCTCTAGAATTTGCGATCGCATAATTCCATGCTTTCTCAACTTCACTCTTCTCCTGCACTACAGACTGACCTTTCCCAGAGGATGACATCACAGGTTTAACAACATTACTAAACCCAATTTCATCAGAAACTGTAATCAATTCTTCTAGGGTTGTTGCATAACCATATTTAGCCGTTCTGATGCCCAATTGTTGATGCGCCAGTTCCCTAATTCTATCGCGGTTCATTGTATAGTTAGTAGCAGCCGCAGTTGGTATAACTGTAATCCCTCGCTGCTCAAATTCGATCAGTTTTTCTGTTCTAATAGCTTCAATTTCTGGTATGATAATACTTGGCTGATGCTTTGTCACTACAGCTTCTAAATCATCAGCACTGAGCATAGAAATCACTTCAGATGCATCAGCGACTTGCATAGCGGGAGCATTGGGATAGCGGTCAACGGCAATTACATAATTACCAAGACGTTGAGCCGCGATCGCAAATTCCTTACCTAGTTCTCCTGAACCTAGCAGCATCAATTTTTGGGGCAACTTAATATTCATCAACTTATCCAGACCAATCTCGATCCAATAATCTTATAATTTTTTGTGTTTCAATTAACGTCTTTTCAAGAGTTAAATCTAGCCCCGCGCAGTTGTAAATCTTGACGTTGTAGCAGAGTTAAACCAGTACCTAGACCCAGGTGACACTTATCTACTAGAGTCTCTAACCAAATAGTCTCATCCAAAGTTGCACCTCGTAAATCTGCATTTCTCAAATCGGCTTTCATTAAATTTGCAAATAAGAGGTCTGCATTGACTAAACTACTACCTTGTAGATTTGCTCCAGACAAATTGCCTCGGATGAAGTTTACATCATCTAAAATTAAGCCAGATAAATCTGCGCCTATTAGATTTGGAAATTTTAGCTGACTTGGATATTTAAAAAACCGCATCATACAGATGATATTTGCTTCATTTAGGCGGATTTTAGTTAAAAACTCATAACGAGCAATTCCCAGTTGCTTAAGAATTTGTAGACGCTGTAGGGGACTTTGTTCTAAAAACTGGATGGCTGTATGGCGTAGGTCTTGAGTCGGCAGATTTAGCATCATTGTCAGGTTATTACTATACTTATGCTAATTAAAAGTTTAACCTTAATACAAGAACCCCGATTTCTGTAAGAAGTCGGGGTTCTCATGTATAAAAATTACTTAGCGTCCGGCTAATAATGCTTTTGTAGCAGATTCACCTGCTAATCTCACCTGCTTTGTCAACTGGAAATTTAACAATGCTAAAACACTCAACTGAGCCAGGAATGCCATAAAAATTGTTGTTATCCCAGAATATTGGAGCGCTGACCAAGGAAAGGTTGAAAACAGCCATACAGTAGGATGTTTCCACGCGGAGATACCAAGAAATTCTAGAATCATCGGTGGTAAGAACGTTACCGTACCTATAGTACCTATTGCCCAGAAAGAACGTTTGGGAGTTTTCAGCAAAAGTATTAATTGGGCAATGGTAGCGTAAATCATGATTATGCTGATAGACAAAGCTAAAGCTGAAAGTAATTTTAAGCTGTTAAAATTGTCACTCGCCCCATTTTGGCTATAGTCTGTATCAAAAACAGATGTAATTGAAATCCAGACTACCAAAGGGATAGTAACAATTGCCAGATTAATAGCGATCGCTACAAGTGCAGGGCTTTTTTCTGCCCAAATTAGATCCCGCCAAACACTCTTGCGGCTAGAAACTTCTTGATGTCGATATCTTGCCCAATCTTGTACATCTTGACGATGAGGAGAAAGAACGGCAATCAAACTGAAAAGTAACCCCAAGTTGTATATTGCCAAAAAAACTAAATTCGACCCAACCTGTTCATAAAAGTTGGAATCATTGTTCCAAGATTGTAAGGTAAAGCCCCACATCATTATCTGGCAAAAAGCTACTAATACATAACTTTGTCCCTTACTAATAATTGAGGCTTGAGGATTACGAAAGGAACGTTTCAGAGCTTGTAAGATTCCGTAACTGCACAATCCCAAATTTAATAAATGAAAACCAACAATAATAACAACATTTGTCCCTAATGGTAAATAGAAAAACTCTAGGTTTTTCAATTGAGAACCATTGTATACACGTAACAAGTTAGGAAACAGATAATTTATTGTATCCCAAGGAGCGAAAAGCCTTATCCAAGCAGTTGAGTTATTTAAAATGTTACTAGAAGACGATGATGCAAACCCCATTACTGTGAACAAGAAAAGCAATACTGCACCACTACCTAACCAAGGCTGAAAACCGCTAAACAAACGACTAATTAAACCAAATAGCAATGCGGCACTGTAGAAGAAAATACAGCTAGCAGCAAGAATAGCGTAGTAACTCAAAATGTAACTAAAGGCAATTTCGGCAGAACGTCCAGCCAACAGATGTAAAGGAACTGCAACTAAGATGACGAGATAAACTAAACTCGGAACTCCTAGTAATTTACCAGTTAATATACTAGTTTCTGATTGAGGGCTTAGACGGATGAAATTCAATGTACCGCGACTTTCTTCTTTGGCTAAATCGTTGATTAATAAATAAGTTCCTGCAACTAATAGTGTAAATACAAAAATTACACTCAAAGTCAGGAATATATATTCCCAATGATCTCGCCACCACAACTGCCAATCAATTTGATTTTGGGGACAAATATTCTTTGCGACTAAATCATTTAAGTCAGGAATTTGATATTGATCTGATTGCTGGTAAATCTGGTTTTGTTGCCGTTGATATACTTGACTTAAACGACAATATGTGTTTGTTAGCGAGTATTGATCATCAGGAAACTCGCGTAATTGATATAAAAAAACTACCAGTTGCAGCAGTAACGATGTTGCAACTGCGATCGCCACATTAAAAAATTTCAGCCTTCCTTTGAGTTCCCGCAATAGTTGCGGATTCCAATCGCCGATTTTGTCTATAAAATTGGGCATCATCAGAAAAAATTCTCCAAAAATGGGGAGTTATATTTGTTGGCAAATTAAGATGCTTGTTTGTGACCTAATTTTAAGAAAATAGTTTCTAAGTCTTCTTGGGTACAGTGAAAATCAGTCAGAGGAATATCTGCTTTGATCAGCGATCGCAACAACTCAGCACTATCTTCTTCTTTACCCGAAAAATTCACCCGCACGCTGTTTTTTCCTGGTATCACCTCCCACTCTTCTACTAAATGATGATGTTTCAATTCCCTTAAAAGTGCCTCTAGGTTTCCCAGAGTTGATATCACAATTTGCTGGTGGGAAAGACGTTGGTACAGTTGTTGTAAAGAGGTACTTTCTACCAAAAAGCCAAGTTCCATAATTCCCACAGATGTACACAGTTCCGCTAAATCACTGAGAACATGTGAAGAAATGATTACAGTCATTCCAGCTTCTTGCAAAGCCTTGATGATTTCACGGAAGTGCATCCTGGCGATGGGGTCAAGCCCAGAAACAGGCTCATCTAGTAGTAGTAAAATCGGTTCGTGGATAATGGTTCGCGCTAAACTTAAGCGCTGTTTCATCCCCCGCGACAGGGTAGAAATCTGGCTGTGGCGTTTATTTCCAAGTTGAATAAGTTCTAAAACTTCATGTAGACGTTGAGTGCGACGTGGTTCTCGTAAACGATAGAGACGCGCAAAATAATCTAGGTAATCCCAGACTGTCAAATCTTCATATAGTGGGTAGTCATCGGGTAAGTAGCCTAGACGACGCTTCAGTTTGGGATTACTCTTATCACGGAGTAGGCGATCGCCATTAATATAAATCTCACCCGTAGTTGGTTCTTCAGCAGTTGCCAACATGCGGATGAGAGTTGTTTTACCCGCGCCATTGGGCCCAATCAGTCCATATACTTCCCCCGCCTGGATTTCTAAATCCACATCATTAACAGCAACGTGCCTGTCAAATTGCTTAGTTAGTCCACGGGTGCAAATTGCTAATTCTTTTACCATCGCTGCTGGGGTGCGGCTTGTGATTAACACTTAACGTAACCTCTTTCTACAACTTATGTCAGCCTTGTTTCGGAAATTGAAACTGACTCTCAGGAAATTGGCGACATAAAAAAGTAGGTAAAGCTTATGCCCTACCTACTTATTAATTCTTATTCTGCTATTTAGAAAACTTTGCAAATTAAAGCTTGACTTTTTGCTCTACTATCAAGTTATTTCGGATAGTGGTGGGATGATATTATTAATTGCATGAGCAGATGAACCGTTAACTGTATAACGGTATTCGGGAACTGGATACCCAGCTTCATTAAAGGTTTCACGGATAGCTTTATTAGTGTCGAAATAAACCTGCCAGTAATGATCATTATTGCAATAGGGACGTACTGCTAATACAGGCCCTGCAAAGTTGAAATCTTGAATTTCTACATCCGGCGCTGGATTTTCGAGGACATTAGGAATTTGGCTAATTTTCGCTTTTAAAAGTGCGATCGCTTCGTTATGTTTCACATCATGATGGATTTGAGCTACTAGATCAACCCGACGGTAAGGATTGGCGGAATAATTCTGGATATTGTCAGAAAAGATTTTATTATTAGCAACAATTGTCAATACATTATCAGGTGTATTAATACTAGTTGTGAACAGCCCAAGTTCTGTAACTGTTCCTGTGACACCTCCAGCTGCGATGAAATCACCAACTTTGAAGGGTCGAAAAACAATTAAAAATGCGCCTGCTGCAAAGTTTGCTAGTAGTCCTCCCCATGCTGCACCAATTGCAATGCCAGCTGCTGCTAACAATGCGGCAAAAGAAGTTGTTTCAACCCCAAAGAAGCCGAGAATTGCCACAATTAGAACAATTTTCAGCGTCACACCAATGATATTCAGAATATAGTTAATTAGTGTTGGGTCAATTTGTTGGCTTCGGAAAGCACGTCGTACTAGCTTCAATGCAAAATCAATCAAGCGTTGAGCAATCAGCCATATAAGAATTGCGCCTAAAACTTTAAGTCCAAACAGAGTTAACAGTTGAAGGGCAACTTGACCTATTTGATTAAAATTCATAACCCATTTTTGTCTTTGCGTTTATTAACATAAAAACATACAACTAATTTCAACAAAAAATTCCTATAGATAGTTTTTTTTAATTTTTAGATTCTATAGCTGAGTTTTTGAGATAAGTTCTCATACTTGCTGAGTATCAAAATATTTGCCAGATTACTTCTCCGACTCAGAAATAAATTAACAGCTCCATTGGTACACTTGCTAGGTATGATATTTAATCTGTAAGCATTTACCTAGTAATAATTAGCTATGACCCAGAACTACCGCATAACTCTACTCCCCGGCGATGGCATTGGCCCTGAAATTATGGCAGTGGCGGTAGATGTGCTGAAAGTCGTAGGGAAGCAATTTGATCTGAAGTTTGAATTCCAAGAAGCACTTATTGGTGGTGCAGCAATTGATGCTACAGGTGAACCCTTACCATCTGCCACTCTAGAAACTTGTCGTAACAGTGATGCTGTATTACTTGCAGCAATTGGTGGCTATAAGTGGGATTCTCTGCCATCCAATTTACGCCCAGAAGCAGGTTTGTTAGGACTACGCGCAGGTTTGGGCTTATTTGCCAATTTGCGCCCAGCGAAAATTTTGCCCCAGCTAATCGATGCCTCAACCTTGAAACGCGAAGTTGTGGAAGGCGTGGATATTATGGTGGTGCGCGAACTCACTGGTGGGATTTACTTCGGTAAACCTAAAGGGATTTTTGCCACAGAAACTGGTGAGAAACGGGGTGTAAATACAATGGTTTACACCGAATCAGAAATTGAACGCATTGGGCGAGTAGCTTTTGATGCGGCTAGAAAACGCGGCGGAAAACTTTGTTCGGTGGATAAGGCGAACGTATTAGAAGTATCTCAGCTGTGGCGCGATCGCATTACCCAACTTAGTACAGAATATCCAGATATCGAACTCTCTCATTTATATGTAGATAATGCTGCTATGCAGTTAGTACGCGCTCCCAAGCAGTTCGACACCATTGTTACAGGCAATTTGTTTGGCGATATTCTCTCTGATGCTGCTGCCATGCTTACCGGTAGTATTGGAATGTTACCCTCAGCGAGTTTGGGTGCTTCTGGGCCTGGTGTATTTGAACCAGTTCATGGTTCAGCCCCAGATATTGCTGGACAGGATAAGGCCAATCCTCTAGCACAGGTTTTGAGTGCGGCGATGATGCTACGCTACGCCTTAGACCAACCAAAAGCGGCAGATCACATCGAACAAGCTGTATTGCAAGTTTTAGAACAAGGCGATCGCACCGGGGATATAATTTCTCCAGGAAAAAACCTCCTGGGTTGCCGTGCTATGGGAGACTCACTCATTAAGGCTCTTGAACAAAAATAATTTTGTAGAGCAACTTGGGCAATTTGGCAACCTTTGCTATAAGTTTCGGGTAGACTAAAGGGAAATCTAGCAATCAAATAACAGTCGATAGTGTACGCATTACGACAGAATCCAGTAAATTTCACCGCCCCAAAGAACCAATCGCCTTTGATTGATCCTGCTGTAATCAGAGCTGCTGGGCAGATATACTATACTCACTGTGAAGTCCATCCCGAAATCGCTGGGCAACCTTCCGGTGTAGCAATTAATCGTGTCAATCATCGAGGTAAGGTTATTTTTACTAACCAACCAGTTCTTTTACCTCAAGAGTGTTTTGTACCCTTAAGTCAAATTGAATCACACATCTATTAGTCATTGGTCATTAGTCATTAGTCATTAGTCATTAGTCACTTGTACTGAGTTTCGACTGCGCTCAACTACCGCGAAGCCGTACCACTTCGTGGAAGCAAGCTACGCGTAGCGTCTTGCAGAGAAGTATTAGTTATTGACAAAGCACAAATGACAAAGCACAAATGACACAGAACTAATGACAAAGGACTAATGACTGTATGGACATTTTGTTCGCTATTTCAGCGAGTGTAATGGTCTTTGCTTTAGGTGCATCTATTGGTAGTTTTCTCAACGTTATTGTTTATCGGCTACCTGCTGGGTTGTCAATTCTTTGGCCGCCTTCTCGTTGTCCTAAATGCTTAAACCAGCTAAAAGCTTACGACAATGTGCCAGTATTTGGCTGGATTTCATTAAGAGGGCGGTGTCGATATTGCAAAAGCAAAATTTCTGTCCGTTATCCCGTGGTAGAAGGGGTGACGGGCATAATTTTTTTAGGGGTTTTTTTAGTATTTCAAGTTTCGACTTTCACAATAGGCTATTGGGCTTTTTGTAGTTGGTTATTGGCACTATCGCTGATTGACCTGGATACAATGACCTTACCGAATCCACTTACTCAGTCGGGTTTAGTGGTAGGAATTTTATTCCAAATGGTGGTTGGTTATCTACCAGAAGGAAGTTCTGTGGCATTGGTAAATCACCTTATGATGGCCATAGTAGGTGCAGTCTTGGGCTTATGGCTATTTGATGCGATCGCCGTATTGGGTTCAATTGCCTTTGGGAAAACTGCAATGGGCGCAGGTGATGCCAAGTTAGCAGCCATGATGGGAGCCTGGTTAGGCTGGAAATATTTGCTTTTAGCTAGTTTTATTGCCTGTGCGCTGGGAGCCTTAATTGGCAGTGGTGTTATTATGCATAAACGGATACTCCTAGGTCGAAGCAAGCTACGCACAGCGTCTGGTAGAGAAGCCGCTAATGAACAGACATCGACACACAGGTTAGGACAAAAAATGCCTTTTGGCCCTTTTCTCGCTTTAGGATCTCTGATTACCCTGTTTAGCGGCGAAGCAATTTTGTCTACCTATCTGCGGTTATTTTTTCCAGCGTCTTGAATTGCAGTCGCGAGTATGGAGAGAAGGGGGATAAGGGGAGTAACCCATATCGAATGCCCTTTCATAAGAAAAATTTATAATTCGTGACTGTAACCAACATTACCCCATCGCCCCTTCATGTTTTGATAAGATTCTGCTTGTGACTTGTATTACCCTCTTGATGACGATTAACCGTTAGCAAGCACAACTATTGCAGCAGATGCCGATCGTTCATAACCTAGCAATACGAATCATTGATTTGGGTGGGAGAGGGAGAGCATCTTATTTGGAGGTTGGTATTCTCATGGCTTTGTCAGTACGTCAATATAATTAAGTCTGCTGAAAATAAAGAGCAGGAGACTTGTATTGGTATAAGTATTTTCGTTAAGCTGGCAACCAAAGATGAAAATTAAGGTCTGAATTGCTTAAAAGCGTAGTTTGACGATGTAGTAATTAGTCATTAGTAAAAAAATGACTCATGACTAAGAACAACCCAATACGGTTTGATATGTTTTCGACCTCATACCCACTTAAAATAAAATAAAAAATGGCTAACAACGAAGAATCACGTGGTTTAAAGTCTCTATTTGATTGGTTTGCAAATCGGCGGAAATCAGGATCTACCAGCCTTGAGCGCCAAGAACGTGAAATTGCTGATGGATTGTGGCACAAATGCTCCAAGTGTGGCGTATTGGCATACACAAAAGACCTGAAAGCCAATCAAATGGTTTGTATCGAATGTGGTCATCATAATCGTGTAGATAGCGATGAGCGCATTCGCCAATTGATAGATAATAATACCTGGAAACCTCTAGACGAGCATTTGCGTCCAACCGATCCGCTAGAATTTCGCGATCGCAAACTCTACAGCGATCGCCTGCGGGAAACACAAGATAAAATTGGCTTAATAGACGCAGTTAACACTGGTTTAGGTCAAATCAATGGTTTGCCCATTGCCCTTGGGGTTATGGACTTCCGTTTTATGGGTGGTAGTATGGGTTCGGTTGTGGGAGAAAAACTCACCCGGATGATTGAGCAAGCCACTCAACGGCGGTATCCTGTAGTAATTATCTGCACCTCCGGCGGCGCGAGAATGCAAGAAGGAATGCTCTCCTTGATGCAGATGGCGAAAATCTCCGCAGCCCTACAGCGTCATAAAGACGCGCGACTATTATATATTCCCGTTTTGACCAATCCCACAACGGGCGGTGTTACCGCAAGTTTTGCAATGTTGGGCGATATCATTTTGGCAGAACCCAAGGCAACCATTGGTTTTGCCGGTCGGCGAGTGATTGAGCAAACCCTACGAGAAAAACTCCCCGAAAATTTTCAGACTGCTGAAGATTTGCTCCAGCATGGTTTTGTTGACGATATCGTACCCCGTACTCAATTAAAGACCACCCTAGCCCAGCTGATTGCTCTACACCAGCCTGTACTAACACCACCTCACATGGTGTTGTGGGAAACAATGTCCTTAACTTCTACCGCCGCAGAATAGAATATGGGGAATGGGGAATGGGGAATGGGGAATAGGGCATTGGTTATTAAT
>NZ_JAAGOG010000171.1:0-17023 GCF_010747425.1 Nostoc sp. UIC 10630 | reverse complement strand
CTTATAGTTCAGGCGCAGCCCTAAAATTCCATTTTTCTCATAAGCTTGTTTCCAGCTTGTTATTGAACCAAGGGAGACATCTAAGATTGTTTGGATTTCTTCATACTTATAGCCTTGATAAACCAGTTTCACTGCCAAAGCTTTTCTGACTTCACGAGCATCTGGACGGCTATCTATAAATTCTTGTAATTCTGCGTTAGCGTTCGCGCAGCGTTCCGCAGGAAAGCTAACCGTTCGCGTAGCGTTCCGAAGGAAAGGTATCGCCATTTCTAGACGCTGGGTTATCATTGTTCGTTATTAGACAGATATTTCTACCCGTATTATCTCGCAGTCCTTTTCAGAAATCAAATATGATTCCTATATTGCTTAGAGTTGTAGTTAAAAAAAAATTACTTATACTCTTTCAATAGTCTTAGTTGTTCAATAAATTGATACTTCAAAAGTAGTAATTGGCAGTTACAATATTTGTATACAAAAACACTTAGTTAATTTACAAAATAGTTGCGTTTTCACAAGCAGAAATGGTGTTAGCACAACGCTAGCGAGCCTTCTCCCTTGGCGTTAGCCTCTCCCTTTGGGAGAAGGGGAGACGCTAAAAGCGAACGAGCGTAACTGCTGTTAGCGCAGCGTTCGCGTAGCGTCTCCCAAAAAGCAGAACAGCGCGAACGCATCTAAATATTGAATATTGAATGCTCAAGGTATGATTGTGAATTGTTGGAGGACACCGTACTCCCAACGGACTTTTAAAGATGTATTATTAACATATAACGGTTCTCAGTGCTGTCGATGAGCATCGAGCTTGGCAATATTAAGGGCAGTGAAACTGGCATTAAAATGAAAGTCAAGCTTTTTGACATCACGGGCTTGACAATCACTTAGCCCGGTAAACTGTTTAGCATCGCGGAAGATAAATTCGATTTGAAAACGCAGTTTGTAGAAATGATAAATCTCGTCTGCCGATTGGTTGATATCTGTGATTTGAAACAAAAAATTAGATTTTAACTCATGATATGCTTCAGAAATGAGTATCCAGTTTATAGTTCACTTTTAATATTCGAGTTTTTTACTAATAATGATTATCATGTAGGGAAGAGAAAGACTGATAAAAGTGACGTTTGTATCAATTCTTTGGCTTGATTATCATTATTATTCAGCTACAATTTGAGTAGGCGATCGCTCTGTTGTTAAGCGATCACTTGGACAATGAAATATTTGATTTTTACTCAGATATCTACTAAAACAAAATTTTTGAACCATATTCTGAATTGAAAGTTTAAGTTAGAGCAATTTTGTCAGGGATTTTTTGTGCAAGTTTTGTCCAATTGTGTTTTTTCAACTCATTTTCTAGTTATGATTCAGAATTTCAACTCTCACTCATAATTTGATTCAAAGTTTTAATTCGTGATTAGCGCGAAAGCCTGAATTTTCGTTAACTCTTTTCTAATTTATGGATCAAAATTTTTCTCACATTATGATTCAAAGGACAATATCTGTTTTGCGTTTAGCCCCCGTGCTTTCTGTTCACCCTCAAACACATATCGCAGATTCGCGTCTCGACGAAGTTTACTAATCACATCCAGTTTGAGCGCCCTTACCCCCGTGACAAATGGCTCCTTGACATATGCTCTATCCACAGTCAGGTAACGAACTTGGGAAGGTAATTGAGGTTGAGTAATTTCCAGGTGGTGGAGATAGTAATCCATCCGCGTCAGATCGGGACAGAAGCCTCGGTCAAAGGTTTGTTCCGCCAGCAACCCATAGCCATCGATACGGTGCAAGTTTTTTCTAATCAGCACCTTAATGGTTCGATAGCTTTCTTGTCGATTCCCTCAACTAAAAATTGTCCGGAGTATTGCTTTAAGGATGGGAGACTTTCCTTTAACTTGAGGTAGGAGCCAGCCAGAGGGCTAAGTTTCGCACATAGGCTTTAATATGTTCAAGGGCTTGTGGGTTTTGCTTCATCCCATCTCCAGGGGGTTCGGTTACAAAGCTAGGTGCGCCCATATCAACATCCCAATTGTAGTCGGCGAAATGGTGGAAGCTTGATTCAGCAATCGCACGTCCTAAAATATTTCCTTGTTCATCCTGTGTACTTTCAAAAGCAACTACTAAGTTGAAGTCCCGACCGGAGACTGAGCTTGTACCCAAGGCAATTACTCGTGCATTCTTCTCGTTTGCAGGCACACCTACGGCTCCTTCATGGGGATGAGCCGGAAAGAATTCAATCTCCTCAGAAGGTGATGTAGGATTCTTGAGTAAGTCATGAATAGGTTCTATGAGAGTAATTTTCTCGTAGTCACCATTTAACCCAGAATGGAAGTTGGGCCAGAAAATATACTTAGTGTGGATGTCATCAGGGTAGTGGTGCGAGGGATCGGGATCGGGATTCTTACTGTGAAAGTAATGGGCTGCGCCGACACCATCAAGATTGCAAACTGAACAACCTACATCCTGATGGTCACGGCTGACCAATAAACCGCCGCCGCGCTGACGGAAGGCACTGATGCTCTGACACTCTTTTGGAGTTATGCCATCCCCTACATCCACAGCAAACAGCCACAGTTCATCAAAATCTGAATTATCCAGCGTACTTAAAACTGGATCGTTTTTTTCAGCAGTATTTTCTCGATCCCTTGCTGTTACCTGGTACAGGGGTTCCCCAGTGTCACTTTTCAACGAAGCTAAATAGTCCTTTAGCAAAGAAAATCGCCCAATATACCAATCATCTTCATTGGTGGGAATTGTTGTCTGTAACAGAATTTGAATCGGTTTAGTCATGATCTCACTCCCTAGGGTTCCTCTCGTAGCGTGAGCTAATTACTAGATCAACGTGGGAATTGTAGCGAGATAATCTAAGCAAAAAATGAGGACGTTTAAAAACCAATGCTTTTGTGAAAGCAGAGATAAGTGTTTCTAAACGCAATTTAGTATCAGTATCTGCTCAGATTTTCCTTAGATTTGCCAACTAACGTTAGGGCAGATTCATTAAGAAGATAAGGAAATGGGAAAAATTGGACAAATTCTAGATTCAGGCTTGATTAACTGATTCGTCTTTGTAGAGAGGTATAAGACCTATGGTTAACAAAATTGTAACTACATTTGAACAAGACCACAACCGACCAGAATCAAAAGAATTTTATTGGAAACATTTTCTCTATAGTCTAGTTTGGCTGACGGTGCTAATGCTGGGATATGGAGGATTGGGATGGACTCTCTGGCTCGATCACCATTTCTCGACGATTGCAATACCGATGTTCATTTTGGCAATTGCCGCAGTCCGTGCCTGCATACTCACTGGCTTTCCCGTCTGGGCGGGATTGTTATCTCTCACATTCGGTTTTACATGGATTCTAACTGGAGCATCGATATCAAGCGGATTATTGGGCTGGGCAATAGCCATCACTCTATCCTGGATTGGCATTTTTCCCCTGGATATGGCATTAGACCAGTCCGTCGAAAATTTGCTGGAAATAGAGTTAAGTCGAACTGAGGTTTTCCTGATTCTAACAGCCGTCTGCGCTACTGGCGCTATTGCGGGATGGATACTCCCAATTTTTCTCACTTGAATACAGGGCATGTTATGGAACTGGGAATGATAGGACTAGGACGAATGGGAGCTAACATGGCACACCGTCTAACCCAGCCTGGACATACCGTCATTGGCTACACTCGTCAGCCACAAAAAGCAAAGGTGCTGGTTCAGGAAGGAGCGATCGCCCGTGGTGTAACATCATTCGTTGAACTCATCGAAGCACTCACGCCACCCCGCGCTGTCTGGCTGATGCTACCCGCAGCGACAGTAGATGCTACCCTACACACTCTCATGCCCTTTCTAGACGCTGACGACATTATCATTGATGGTGGCAATTCTCACTACATTGATGACATTCGTCGTGCAGATCAATTAAAAGTCAAAGGAATTGAATACATTGATTGTGGAACTAGCGGTGGCATTTGGGGGGCAGAACGCGGTTACTGTCTCATGATTGGTGGTGCATTGGCGGTGGTGAAATATCTTGACCCCATCTTTGCAGCGCTGGCTCCTGGTGTATCAGCTGCACCGCGCACCCCTGGTCGTGAGTTAATGGGGGGAACAGCTGAACAGGGCTATTTGCATTGTGGCTCTCACGGTGCAGGGCACTTTGTCAAAATGGTTCACAACGGCATTGAATACGGCATCATGGCAGCTTATGCCGAAGGGTTGAACATTCTTCACCATGCCAATATTGGCAAACAGTTGCATCAAGTCGATGCAGAAATGGCTCCCTTGCGAAATCCGGAATTCTACCAATACGACTTTAATCTCGCAGATATAGCAGAGGTGTGGCGCAGGGGGAGCGTGATTAGTTCTTGGTTACTTGATTTAATCGCGATCGCCCTTCTCAAAGACCCCGACTTAGCCAACTTCGAGGGGCGCGTATCTGACTCTGGAGAAGGTCGATGGACACTAATGGCAGCCATTGAAGAAGGAGTTCCTGTTCCCGTCCTTAGTACAGCCCTCTACACACGATTTAGCTCTCGCGGTCAATCAAACTTTGCCAATAAACTCATTTCTGCGTTGCGCTACGAGTTCGGTGGGCATCTGGAACAATGACGCGGGGATTTTAATCAGCTTTCTTCCCCTCTGCTCCCCTGCCCCCCTGCTTTCCCTCTCCGCGTCGATATGGAGGTTAATCATGGCAGCTTTACTCTCCAATGCCCTGGTATTTTTTGGGATCACAAGTGATTTAGCCTACAAAAAAATCTTTCCTGCCTTACAGGCGATGATTCAGCGCGGTCATTTTGACATTCCAATTATTGGAGTGGGTAGGCAAGATTGGAGCATCGAACAATTAAAATCTTATGTGCGTAAGAGCCTGGAGGAACAGGCCAGCGTTGATGAGGCAGCTTTCCAGAAACTGTGTTCATTACTTTACTATATTTTTGGTGATTATAGCGATCACGCCACCTATGATAAATTATGCCAGGTACTCCAAATAGCTGAAGCTCCTCTGTATTACTTAGCCATTCCTCCCAGTTTGTTTGCGACGGTTGTCGAAGGGTTAGGTCAATCAAGTTGTGTAAAGAATGGTCGCGTTATGGTAGAAAAACCTTTTGGACGTGATCTAGAATCGGCTAGAATGCTGAACTGCATTCTGCACTCTATCTTTCCCGAAAGTCATATTTTTCGGATTGACCATTACTTGGGAAAAGAACCCGTCCAAAATCTTCTCTACACTCGCTTCGCCAATTCATTACTCGAACCGATTTGGCATCACGTCAGTATTGCCAGTATCCAAATCACGATGGCTGAAAAATTTGGCATCGATGCACGGGGACAGTTTTATGAAGAGACAGGCGCTATTCGGGATGTGGTGCAAAATCATCTACTTCAAGTGACGGCGTGTTTAATGATGGACTCGCCCATCAACGAGCAGCATGAAGCCATCCGAGATGAAAGAGCGCGATTGCTCAAATCCATAGATCCAATCGAACCCTCAAATGTAGTGCGCGGGCAGTACAAGGGCTATCGCCAGGAACCTGGTGTAGCTCCTGATTCCAAGGTCGAAACCTTCGCGGCGGTTAAGCTCAACATTGATACTTGGCGCTGGGCTAGCGTTCCGATTTACATTCGTGCAGGCAAATGTTTCCCGAGTACAACTACTGAAGTTGTAGTCAGGCTCAAGCGTCCGCCGCAGGATGTTTTTGGCGAGCGTGCCTTTGGATTAGCAAATTATTTCTACTTTCGTCTTAGTCCAAATGTGCTGACTGCGATCGGCATTCGCTCTAAAACCCCAGGCGACGGAATGGTGGGTAGCGAAGTTGGACTAGTCGCTCAAGTCGAGCATGGCAATGAGATGAATCCCTACGAGCGGCTTTTTGAAGATGCCATGAAAGGCGACTCCATGTTGTTTGCTCGCCAAGATGAGGTGGAAGCACAGTGGCAAATTGTCGCTCCTATCCTAGATCAAGCAACCCCTGTTTACGAATACGCACCCCATAGCTGGGGACCTCCTTTGGCGGATCATATGATTCCCCCCGACGGCGGTTGGCATAATCCTAATGAGACGTGATATCTTCCCATACTGTACTCGAAGAGTTGATATTAGACCTCTTGCAAAAGTCAGTTAAACTGATCCAATTTTGAGCAGACGAAGCTCATAGTTGTACAAACCAGCTATGAGATTAAACCTCAAGCCAAATCGTTTTCTACGATTGCGATAACGGTCAGATAGAATTTTAAACACCTTGAGTTTACGATTAATATGTTCACTCACAACTCTAATTTTGGCTAGCTCTTGATTACTCTTTTTATCTGCACGACTTAACTCACCTCCCCTCGGCTTCTTTTTTGGTATCCGACTTTTAGCATGAATTTTATGAATTCCTTGATATCCTTTATCACCCAAGCATTCAATATCTTCTTTTAACCGAATTTTACTGTTTTTAAATATGCGAAAATCATGCTCTTTCCCTTTACCATGAGCAGTACAGACAATTTCACCTGTATGTTGAGCCACCAAAACTTGAGATTTTAATGTATGCCTTTTCTTTTTACCACTGTAGAACTGTTTTTGTTTTTTTAGGGCGTTCTATTGGGCTTTCTGTAACGTCAACTACCACTATCTCTACTTGATAATCACAGCTAGAAAGTTTCTTCTTCCCTGGAAGAGAAAAAGCTCTTGAAGTCACGAGAATATCTTCAATTTTACGGATAATACGATATGCTGTTGACTCGTTCACTCCCCAAGATTGACCAATATGAAAATAGGTGCGATACTCCCTCCAATATTCCAATGTCATTAATAATTGGTCTTCCATGCTCAGTTTACTAGGCCGCCCTGTTTTAAGCTTTGTTTTTGAACGCGATCACACTACTTCTGTCATCTGGCTAAAAGTCTCTGGATGCACGCCACACAAGCGTTTAAATTCTTCCGGTTTGAGGTTCTTTACCTTTTCGTAGGTCATAGATGTCAATAAAGCTCTAACCTACTTGTCCCACGCTCATAAGACTTTTGCAAGAGGTCTATTGGTTTTCAAGTTTACTCCTGGCAAAACTTTTGGTTGGCTTTTTACTTCAATTTCGCAAGAAACAAGATGTTGAATTGCAAGTATACGTGCTTCTATCAAGCTAATAGAATTGCTTACAGTAAGGAGGTCATCGCAAATAAAGCTAACTGCTGAAGGTCGTCATTTATCATTGATGATGGTTTCAAATAAATTTACCTTTTGTAACATAGTTTTGTTTATTTCAATTAACCCACTTATAGAAAAAACAGGCTGTTCATTATTGGGGAGACTGGGTATTGGGGAGACAGTCGCGTGCGGAGAGAAGTGCGGTCTTTGGGAGACACTGCGTTGCGGAGGTTCCCTCCGTTGTAGCAAGTGTCGTCTTTGCCCAAGTGGAGCAACTTCGGAGGGTTTCCCCGTTGAGCAAATTGGCGTAACTGAGAAAGGTTAAAGGGAAGTTATTTGTTTTTCCCCTTACAATTTTGCCTTGTCCCAATCCCCAATCATCATAATTTCCTCAGAAAGCCCTTAGATTTCTTCTCTATAGTGTCAACAGAGTTGAGCACTGGCATGATAGCAACGCTGTTTCAGCGACTGACAAAACCTAGTCTAATGCAGAATTCTAAACACTCAAGTATAGATCATCAGGAGACTTAAAATTATGGCACTCGTTCGTTGGGAACCTTTCCGAGAAGTTGAAACTTTGCAGCGGCAGTTCAACCGATTGTTTGATGAAATAGCACCGACAGGTCGTAGAGGAGAGGAAGGCATTGCCTTTATTCCCCCTGCTGAGATAGAAGAAACCCCTGATGCGGTTCATCTCAAGGTAGAAGTTCCCGGTGTAGACCCCAAAGACCTAGATGTGCAGGTATCGCCAGAGGCAGTATCTATTTCCGGTGAGCGCAAGTCAGAAATCAAAACGGAAGAAAGAGGCATCACCCGCACCGAATTCCGCTATGGCAGGTTTCAGCGCGTAATTCCGTTGCCTACCCGTGTCCAGCACGATCAGGTGCAAGCAGAATACAAAGATGGCATTCTCAAGCTGAGGGTGCCCAAGGCTGAAGAAGATAGGAACAAGGTTGTGAAAGTAAACTTAGGTGACGGGCACAGGGGCAACGGGCAAGGGCAGTGACGCAATGTTTTCCAAAGCACTCCCTTAAGAGCAGGAGGTGACAACATGATCACAACAGCAATGGGCGAACTTAGCCTCCCAGTTAGCGATCGCGACCATATCCGAGGGCCAAAAAACGCACCCGTCACCCTCGTGGAATACGGGGACTATGAGTGTCCCTATTGCGGTCGTGCCCATTTCATCGTCAAAGAACTCCAGCAGTTGACCGGGGATCTCATGCGCTTTGTCTACCGCCACTTCCCGTTAACTAGCGTGCATCCCCACGCCGAGCAGGCAGCAGAAGCAGCAGAAGCCGCTGGGGTGCGAGGTAAGTTCTGGGAGATGCACGACCATCTCATTGAACATCAACAGGCGCTCGATCGCAAACATCTAATAGAATATGCCGCTAACCTCGGTCTTGATGTGCCTCGGTTTAGTCACGAACTCGCCGAGCACGCCCACGCAGCCAAGATACGCGAAGACTTACTCAGCGGAATCCAGAGCGGGGTCAACGGCACGCCGACTTTTTTCATCAACGGTGTGCGCCACGATGGCTCTTACGACTTCCGCTCATTGTTAGCCGCGATTCAAAACGCAGCCGAATCCTGAGTGCTAAGGAGCCAGAGGGCAGAAGGTTCAAGGATAGATTCTTCCCTCTGCCAAAAGGTCACAAGCCCACGCCAGTTTGCTCAAGTCGGGAAACCCTTACTTTCAGAAGCCGTTGTTAAATCCCCTAAATTTATTTATGGGGATTCCCCTTCTGCCCTCTGACTTCTTAATACCATTTATTCAACTTGTCCTGAATCCAGACTATCAATTTTTTATCCCAATCTTTGAAGGAGGTTGCTAACGATGGCAAAAATCGTTGGTATTGATTTAGGAACTACCAACTCCTGTATAGCTGTAATGGAGGGCGGACAACCCGTCGTCATTCCGAACACAGAAGGCGGTCGCACAACTCCGTCTGTGGTTGCCTATACCAAGAAGGGCGAAAAACTTGTCGGGCAAATTGCCAAGCGCCAGGGTGTAATGAACCCAGAAAACACCTTTTATTCCGTTAAGCGGTTCATCGGGCGCAGGTATGATGAAGTCACCCAAGAAGCAAAACAAGTTACCTACAAGGTGGTACGTGACAGTAATGGCAACGTCAAGCTACACTGTCCCGCTCTGAACAAGGAATTTTCACCCGAAGAAATCTCGGCTGAGGTAGTCCGCAAGCTGATAGATGATGCCAGCACATATCTGGGGGAACCGGTGAGGCAAGCGGTAATTACCACCCCTGCCTATTTCAATGACTCTCAACGGCAGGCTACCAAAGATGCCGGCAGAATTGCCGGGATTGAAGTTCTGCGAATTATCAACGAGCCAACGGCGGCTGCCCTCGCCTACGGACTTGACAAGAAAACCAATGAAACTATTCTAGTCTTTGACTTAGGTGGTGGGACGTTTGATGTGTCTATCCTGGAAGTGGGCGATGGTGTGTTTGAAGTGAAAGCTACCAGTGGCGACACCCACTTGGGCGGTGATGACTTTGATAAGAGAATCGTAGACTGGCTAGCAACCGAATTCCAGCGTAACGAAGGCATCGACCTCCGTAAAGACAAACAAGCCCTGCAACGCCTCACCGAAGCAGCAGAAAAAGCCAAAATTGAACTGTCAAGCGCAACACAGACGAACATTAACTTACCTTTTATTACCGCAACCCCGGAAGGTCCGAAACATCTAGATATGACCTTAACGCGGGTACAGTTCGAGCAAATGTGCGCCGACTTGTTCGATTGCAGCCGCATTCCTGTCGAACAAGCTCTGCGCGATGCTAAACTGAGTCCCGCAGATATTGACGAAGTAATCCTAGTGGGTGGTGCAACTCGAATGCCGGCTGTCCAGCAACTGGTACGGCAGATAATAGGCAAAGACCCACACCAGGGTGTCAACCCGGATGAAGTTGTAGCAGTGGGTGCAGCGATTCAGGCGGGTGTGCTTGGGGGTGAGGTAAAAGACGTACTGCTCCTAGATGTTACGCCGTTGTCGCTGGGTGTTGAAACTCTAGGTGGTGTGACGACCAAGATTATTCCGCGCAATACCACTGTCCCAGTGAAGAAGTCTGAGGTGTTCTCAACGGCGGCTGACGCCCAAACAAACGTAGAAATCCATGTTCTGCAAGGTGAACGCGAAATGGCATCCGACAACAAGAGCCTGGGAACCTTCCGACTAGATGGGATTCCTCCAGCTCCTAGAGGTATGCCACAGATCGAAGTTACCTTTGACATTGATGCTAACGGGATTCTGTCAGCAACTGCCAGAGAAAAAGCCACAGGTAAAGAACAGTCCATTAGCATTACAGGTGCGTCTACCCTCGATAAATCTGAAGTCGAGCGGATGGTGAAAGAAGCCGAGCGCAATGCGGAAGAAGACCGTAGGCGGCGCGAACAAATTGATACCAAAAACATGGCAGATTCTGTTGCCTATCAAGCCGAGAAACAACTTCAGGATTTGGGCGACAAAGTACCACCAGCAGACAAGTCCCGCGTGGAAGGCTTAATTCGAGACTTGCGTCAGGCAATTGAGCAGAACAACATCGATCGCATGAAGTCTCTCACCAACGAAATTCAACAAGCCCTGATGCAAATCGGCACTGCGGTCTACTCACAAGCAGGTGCATCTCCAAACGGTGGTACTTCTACAGACCGTCAAGGCGGCGGTGAAGATGTCATCGATGCAGACTTTGTGGAACAAAAGTAACAAGACGCAGCAAGCAGTCCGTTGCTCTGGGAACCAGAGTTAAAGGAACTGCTTTAGCGAGCCTGCGTGCGTCACCCTCTGGGTAACGCAGTGAAATTATCAAATACTCTCTTCCTATCCCCGCGTCCTTAAATCTGCGCCACATTTCGTGATGTTATCTAGTTTTTTAATTTGGAGTAATTTTTATGACTTCTACATCTGAAAAAACCGCCCTCAAAAGTGTCTCTGCTATCTTCAAAGATGAGAAGAAGATGCAAGAAGTGGTTGAGCGTCTAATCGATCGCGGCGTTCCCAAAGATCACATTTCGATTATTGGTCGCAATTTCCACGCCGAAACTCGCATCTCCGGATTTGTGACTAAACAAGATGTGATCTTGGATGGACTCGCCACCGGAGCGATTTTTGGATCGCTGTTTGGTTCTTTGTTGGCTTTACTTACGGGTGTGGGTGTATTGTTCATTCCCTTTTTGGGAACCGTAGTAGCAGCAGGCCCTTTGGGAGCAGCATTATTAGGAGCGGCAGGCGGTGCTTTATATGGTTCCTTGGGAGCAGGCATTGGAGCTGCCTTAATCGCAATGGGTATGCCGGAGGACAAAGCTGCTATTTACGAAACACGCCTGAAAGCAGGTGAGTTTTTACTGGTCGCGGAAGTGTCACAAGAACAAGCAGACGAAGTTGTCTCACTGTTAGAAAGTGCGGGTGGGGAAGAAGTCGCTATCACTGACATGAAGATTCCCCGTCAACCAAAAGGTGAACTGGCAGATAATGAGCAGATTTCACCAGAAATTAGAGCAAATCTGTCGGACGACGCACAAAAAACTTTTGTTGATACCTACAATCGGTCGTTCAGAGAAGCCAATGGAAAAGATAATGCCTTGACGAAGGCTTGGGATCGGGTCAAACAGGTGTTCGATCGCGACGAAAAAGGCACTTATTCCAGGTCTAAAGTCAGATCGTAAATTTCCAGAGTTGCGATCGCCTACGGTGGGATACCGTTGGCGAAATATTTCTTAATGCTGAAAATCCTTATGCTGTCGTGAAAACCAGCCCCGGAAGTTTACAAAAATCACCCTTTCAATGAATTCGCCAACAGTATCCGGTGGGGCGTAGCTCATCGCGACGAACAAGGCACTTATTCCAGTCACAAAACAACTTAAAAAACTAGGAGAACCATCATGAACTGATATCACCGACTCCTTAAAGGGCTGCAAGTTTTGATCGTGGGCTTTCTTTTTTCCTCCCTTGAGTACTTGTGGCAGCCAATGCGATGTTGTTGCGCCCCGTGAAACTAGCTGAGGGGATCTGAAATGAAATTTAGTAGTAGTTCAAACCATAAAAAGAGGATGAACAAGCTATGGTAAGCAATCGTGGAGTAGTCTATATAGGTCCTCGGAAAGTCGAGGTTCAAAGTATCGACTTCCCAAAACTAGTTGACCCTCGTGGCAAGAAGTGCGAGCACGGTGTCATTCTCAAGGTGGTCACCACGAACATCTGCGGTAGCGACCAGCACATCTACCGGGGCCGCTTCGCCGCTCCAGAGGGGATGACGCTGGGTCATGAGATTACTGGTGAGGTCGTCGAGGTGGGCCGGGACGTGGAGTTTATTAAGGTCGGCGATCTCGTCTCGGTTCCATTTAACGTCGCCTGCGGCCGCTGCCGCAACTGCAAGGAGCGGCACACCGACATTTGCATGAACACCAACCCTGACTTCCCGTGCGGAGCCTACGGCTTCAACCTGGGCGGCTGGCCAGGCGGGCAGACCGAGTACCACATGGTTCCCTACGCTGACTTCCAACTGCTGAAGTTCCCCGACAAGGACCAGGCGATGGAGCGCATCCATGACCTCACCCTCCTCTCGGACATCCTGCCCACGGGCTACCATGGGTGTGTCATTGCGGGAGTTGGAACGGGATCCACGGTGTACATTGCAGGGGCAGGACCGGTGGGTCGGTGTGCCGCCGCCAGTGCCCGCCTCCTAGGGGCCTCCGCCATCATCGTCGGGGACGTGAACCAGACCCGATTGCAGCTGGTGAAGAAGTCGGGTTACGAGACTGTGGACCTGACGCAAGACGTGCCGCTGGCCGATCAGATCGAGTCGATCCTTGGCGTTCGCGAAGTGGACTGCGGGGTGGACGCCGTGGGGTTCGAAGCTCACGGCCATGGTAAAGACGCTGGCGAGCAGCCGGAGGCTGTATTGAACGACCTGATGTCGGTGGTTCGCTTCGGCGGGGGAATGGGCATCCCTGGCATTTATACTAGCTCCGACCCCGGTGGTCCCACGGACCTGGCTAAGCAGGGGAAGTTGATCCTCGACTTCGGCAAGGCATGGATCAAGTCGCAGTTCGCCATGTGGGGGCAGTGCCCGGTGATGAAGTACCACCGACTCCTGATGCAGTCCATCCTCGGGGGCCGGATGGACTACCTGAGCGAGGTCACAAACATCGAGTTCATCTCGCTCGACCAAGCACCAGAGGCGTACCGGACATTCGACCAAGGGGCACCGAAAAAGTTCGTCATCGACCCGCACAACAGCACCAAGAAAGCTGCATAGAGCAGGATCATCCTGTGGCAGAAGCAGGTGTTAGAGCCTTTGATAATGAAGTTTAGCAGTTTTAAACCATAAGAGTAGCTCAAAGGAGAAACAACCATGACAACTGCAACCGCAACCCGAACTGACGAGGAAATCCAAAAGGATGTGCTGAATGAGTTGAAGTGGGATCCCCGCGTCCAGTCTACCGAAATCGGCGTGGCCGTCAAAGACGGTGTTGTTACGCTCACAGGCTGGGTCGATTCCTTTTACAAGCGCTGGGCTGCCGAAGAAGCTGCCCACCGTGTCCGTGGCGTACTGGCTGTAGCCAACGACATCGAGGTTCGGCTGCCGGTCTCTGCCGAGCGCACTGACGCCGACATTGCCGCAGCCGCCATTCATGCGCTGGAGTGGGATGCCGGCGTGTCCATCGATAATCTCGACGTCACGGTCTCCAAGGGCTGGGTCACGCTCAGGGGTGTGGTCGAGTGGGAGTACCAGAAGCACGATGCCGAGCGGGTTGTCCGCCGCCTGAAAGGCGTCAAAGGGGTGACCAACTTGCTCACCATCAAGCCCCGCGTGTCGCCGTCGGAACTCAAGCAGAAAATTGAGCAGGCGCTGGTGCGCAGCGCGGAGACCGACGCGCTGCGGATCACGGTCGAGGTGGAGGGGAGCAAGGTCATCCTGAGGGGGGCGGTGCGCTCCTGGGCTGAGAAGCAAGAGGCAGAGCGGGCAGCGTGGTCGGCACCAGGAATCACCTCGGTGGAAAACTGGATCACGATCTTGCCCTAAGCCTGACCGTCAGAACGGCCGCCTCTACTGTCATCGAAGCAGGCACAAAGGTATGGTGGAACACAGAATCAAGTCACTATGCAGAAATCACGAGCATCAGCGGAGTCGGACACCCAGCGGATTGAAGCGTTTAGCGATGGCGTGTTTGCCATTGCCATCACGCTGCTGATACTGGAAATTCGCGTGCCACAGTTGAACTCTACGGAGGGAACAACCAACACACTAAGTCTTACCTCAGCATTATTCGCATTGTGGCCGTCCTACTTCGCCTACATTTTCAGCTTTGTGGTAATTGGAATTTTCTGGGTAAATCATCACTACGTCTTCCAACTCTACGAACGGAGTGATCAAGTATTTAATCTGTTCAACCTCTTGTTTCTGATGTGTATTTCGTTTCTGCCGTTTCCAACAGCGGTCATGGCTAGATGCATTACTGACGCACAGCAGCTGCAAACCGTAGTAGTCTTGTATGCGTTGGTATTGTTCTTATCAGTGTTGACATGGCTGCTCATCTGGCTATATGCCAGCCGCAATCATCGATTGCTGAACAGAAATCTCGACGGTCGATTCATCGCTTACCTCACCCGCATGTACATATTAACTAGCGTGTTGTACTTCTTAGCGCTTGTGCTGTCGTTGTGGAACGGTATCGCCGGATTGGTGTTATGCGTGGGATTGACATTACTATACACGCTGCCGCCGAAAAAGCCAGTGTATCGTAGCGGCGCATAAACGTGAGATCTCCTGAGGACATCAGGAACGAGCCTGAGGATGGAGAGTGAGGATCGCATCGGCGCGTTCGCGCAGCGTACACAGAGTGTAATCGCGCAGTGTACACGAAGTGTAATTGCTAACTTGCAAAAGAAAAGAATCTAGTCAGGAGAACAAGCATGGAACAGCGTCGGTTTGGTTCCACAAAGCGTGAGGTCGCGGTGATCGGTCAAGGGACTTGGTACATCGATCGCTGCGATCGCGCCTCCGCAATCGCCACGCTGCGTCGAGGTCTCGATCTCGGCATGACCCATATTGACACCGCCGAGATGTACGGCATCGCCGAGGAAGTGGTCGCCGAGGCGATCGTCGGGCGACGCGATGAGGTCTTCCTGGTCTCCAAAGTACTTCCCGAGAATGCCTCTCGGCGCGTGACGATGGCGGCTTGCGAGAAGTCACTTGCTCGCCTTAAAACTGATCGACTGGACTGCTACCTCTTGCACTGGCGCAGTCAGCACCCGTTGGAGGACACAATTGCCGCCTTCGAGCAGCTTCAGCACGAGGGGAAGATTCTCTCCTGGGGAGTGAGCAACTTCGATCTGCCCGACCTTGAAGAGGCACGGGTGATCGCCGGCGAGGGTCGTTTCGTTTGCAACCAGGTTCTTTACCATTTAAAAGAGCGCGCGATCGAGCATGCCGTGATTCCTTGGTGTGAGAAGCATGGCGTCGCCGTGGTCGCCTACAGCCCGTTCGGTCACGGGCACTTCCCAGATCCGCACACGACCGGAGGCCGCGTGCTGCAGGAAATCGCCGCCGCGCACAACGCGACCCCTCGCCAGGTTGCGCTTCGGTTCCTAGTGCGGCGGCCCTCGCTCTTCGCAATCCCCAAGGCCTCTAGCCCCGAGCACGCAGCCGAAAACGCCGGGGCTGGGGAGCTCCAGTTGACCGAAGCCGAGCTTGATCGGATCGATAAAGCTTTCCCGCCCGATCCCCGTCCCCACGTGCTTCCAATGCTGTAGCTCGCCTGCAACAAACGAAGAGGCAAGGGAGCAGTCCGAGTGGAGCAGGGGAGAAGCCTCTGGTACAAGACCAAAGGAAAAACTAATGGGCTAGTGAAGGCTTAGAAGTAGATCGAACAATTGTTTGATCGCGATGAAAAAAACACCTATTCCAAACCCAAAACAAATTAACAAACAAGGAGAAGATTATGAACTCTCAAACATTGAATCAGCTCGATGCTCGTAATCACCAAGAGATTGACAACGAGAGACAAAAGGCAACAGATGAAGCTCAAAGATGCGTAGATCAAGAAGCAGTTTCCGCGCTCAAAGAAACTCGAAATGCAATTAATGCCATTGACCAGGGAAATACTCAAGAAGCACTTCAAGCTTTAGAACGAGCAACAGGAAAACTTGAAATTCTAGTAGCACAATACCCTGAACTGGGTTTTGTTCCTGTGTCGGCTCAAGTAAATATAATCGATCTTGCCCCTGACGATTCTAATGAGATTGAGCGAATTCGTAATCAAATTAAGAGTACTGTGAATGAGGACGATTTTCGTACTGCTCGTCAACTGTTGAACAGCCTGGTGAGTGAGATTCGCACAACAATCTTTAATCTGCCACTAGAGACATATCCTGATGCCATGAAGGAAGCAGCCCGGTTGTTGAACGAAGGTAAAACCGATGAAGCCAAAACGGTGCTGCAACTTGCCCTCTCAACCCTAGTGGTGACAGAAGTTGCTCGACCCCTACCGCTGCTTAGAGCCGATATTGACATAATGAGTGCAATTGCCATAGCAGACAGCGATCGCGAAAGAACGCTGAGGTTGCTGGAAGATGCTCGCAACCATCTCAGGTTGACTCAACAATTGGGCTATGCCAAAGGCGATCCTGAGTATGCAGAACTTGAGCAGGCAATCCAAGATATCGAGCGGCAAGTTAGGGCAAACGAGAGAACCGCAGACCCATTGAGTCGGCTCCTGGAAAAATTCTCTAGTTTCTTCAAACGTATATCCGGAACCGCCCCCGCCCAACCAGCTTGATGAAGGCAGAAGGTGAGAAGAGGATAGGGGGATAGGGAGCAGAGGAGATAGGGAGAATCAAGGGTAATTTTAGTCTTTTCTCCTCCGCCCCCCTGCCCCTCTGCTC
>NZ_JAAGOG010000170.1:0-17047 GCF_010747425.1 Nostoc sp. UIC 10630 | reverse complement strand
GGCGTTCGCATTTGTTGATTTGGCGTTCGCATTTGTTGATTTGGCGTTCGCATTTGTTGATTTGGCGTTCGCATTTGCTGATTTAGCGTTCGCATTTGTTGATTGGGCGTTTACATTTGCTGATTTAGCGTTCGCAGTTACTAATTCCACTTATTCTCAAACAGCAAAAACAATCTGCTCAAATGCGATTCTCTAATAGAGAAGCAATTAAACACTTATTGATTGGTTCTTCGAAAGCCGTCACCAGTACAATTCACTATTTGCAGGTAATTGGCTATGCAAGTGTTGGAGACTGGAGTCAACTACTACCAACCGCTAATCCTGGCGAAGTAAGAAGATCCCACACCACTGCTAGCTAACCCTGCACTTTTACCACTGGCGACATTAGCCAGAACCGACTCACCCGCAGACTTATTAACTCAAGTCGCTACTGCTGTGAGGTGCTACAACTGATTATGCGTCTTTTGACACGACGCTTTGCTGCAATTGAACCAGAGATAGAAAAGCAGATTTGCACATTATCCATTGCTCAACTAGAAGACTTAGCTGAGGCGCTGTTAGATTTCTCCAGTCAAAGCGATTTAGTGAATTAATTAGGAAATATCTTTTTACCTCAACCCAATCAGGAAGATTAAGCTATCTCTACGCAAAAGGAAAGGGAGCAGAATTAGGGGAATTCCTGTATCTTTCTCCCCTTCTCTTTGCTCCCCTACATCTCTAGTCTGAATTATCAAAAAGCGTTACAGCTTCGTCCCACACTCAGCACAGAAGTTGTGGTTAGGAGCATTTTTGGCATTGCAGTTACTACAATAAACTGGCTCTGCTGCTGCTTTGGGCGGTTGCTTCTGCAAACCGACCATTTGAGCGTTGCTCTTGCCTGGAGCTACCATTGGATAGCAGTTTTCGTCTCTGGTGACGTGGACATTTAAGATTACTGGCCCTTTGTGTGCCAGCATTTCGGCGATCGCATCTTTTAATTGACTGCGATCGCTGATTACCATACCCTTAATCCCATAAGCTTTTGCCAATAACTCTACGTCTGGCATTCCTACTTCCATATTGGAGCATGAGTAACGCTCACCATAGAAGGCTTGCTGCCACTGGCGCACCATTCCTTGCCAGCCGTTATTGATAATTATTGTCTTGACATTTATTCCATACTGTGCAAGTGTACCAAGTTCCTGCAAACACATTTGGAAACTGGCATCACCGCTAATACAGATGACTTCTTCATCAGGAAATGCCACTTTCGCGCCCATTGCAGCAGGTAAGCCAAAACCCATCGTTCCCAAACCAGCGCTAGAAATCCAGCGCCTTGGGCCATTCTTGAGGAATTGTGCTGCCCACATTTGATGTTGTCCCACATCTGTGGTGTAGAAAGCGTTGGGTGCTTGGCTATTGACTTCTACAATCACTTCTTGGGGTGAAATGCTGTCGGCGTGATGCGGCACTATTAGAGGATACTCATCGCGCCAACGGTTAACTAAATTTAACCATTCTTGGTTTTGATTAGGTGTCGCCTTAACCCCTGTTTCTTTGCAGCGACGCAACAAGTCTACTAAGACGTTCCGCACATCGCCGACAATGGGCACTTCGGGAACGCGGTTTTTGCCGACTTCTGCGGGATCGATGTCGATGTGAATGACTTTAGCGCGAGAGGCGAATTCGTCTAATTTGCCTGTAACGCGATCGTCAAATCTAGCGCCGACGCAAATCAGCAAGTCACAATCACTCACAGCAAAGTTAGCGTAAGCTGTGCCATGCATCCCCAACATTCCCAAAGCTAGGGGATGATGTTCGTCAAAGGCACCGATCCCCATTA
Source organism: Nostoc sp. UIC 10630 (assembly GCF_010747425.1). NCBI lineage: Bacteria > Bacillati > Cyanobacteriota > Cyanophyceae > Nostocales > Nostocaceae > Nostoc > Nostoc sp. UIC 10630. Next base: position 15,225 of record NZ_JAAGOG010000170.1, on the reverse strand, counting down.
AGGTGGTGGTGACAGGAATGTTGAATAATTCAGCTAGTTCTTTGATTTCTTCATGGGCACCAGCTGCGATCGCACCACCACCGATATACAGTAGAGGACGGCGACTTTCAGTAATCAACTGAATTGCAGCATTAATTTGCCGGGGATTTCCCTTCACCGTAGGACGATAACCGCGTAACTTTACTGAACCTGGTTTTACAGGTACATAGTCAAATTCTTCTAAAGCTACATCCTTGGGGACATCAATTAAAACTGGCCCTGGTCGTCCAGTGCTAGCGATGTGGAAAGCTTCGGCGACAATTCGCGCCATATCTTTGGGATCACGCACTACATAAGAGTGCTTCACGATGGGTAGCGTAATGCCGTAAATATCGGTTTCCTGAAAGGCATCTGTACCAATGGACGGACGTGCTACCTGCCCCGTAACCACAATCATTGGGATTGAATCCATGTAGGCGGTGGCGATCCCTGTCACCAAGTTGGTTGCTCCTGGGCCAGAAGTGCCAAAACATACTCCTACCTTCCCAGTTGCACGGGCGTAACCGTCTGCGGCGTGGGCTGCGCCTTGTTCGTGTCTCACGAGAATGTGCTTAATAGCACCAGTTGCTTCCACCTTATACAGGTCGTCATAAATTGGTAGAATTGCCCCACCAGGATAACCAAAAATATAATCAACGCCGTGGCGATGAAGGCTGTCAAGTAGAGCAAAACCGCCAGATGCACGTTTGGGCAAGATTGGCGCGCTAGAAGCACGAGACTGTTTGTGATTCTCAGTTTGTGGGAGACTAATTTGGGAGAGCGATTCTCCTGCGGAGACACTTCGTGAACGCACGGTCAAACCTCAGACTATAGCTAAAGTTAATGCTGAATTCTGTAGTTAAGATTTCATTTTAGTTGAAAACTTCAATGAAAACCTGATTAATTTTTATATTAGATATAAAGATAGATTATTAGCCTACATTAATTAAATTACGTCTTGCAAGACATTGCGGGTATTTTTCCAAGCCCAAACACCTACAACAACAACAACAACACTCATTGCTACCAGCACAGTTCGCAAGCCCAAAACATCAGTTAATGGCCCAGTAATTGCTAGGGGTAACGCCAGAGCGATGTTTACGGCATGATTTTGAAAGCCAAATACTTTACCGTGCATGGTAGATGGTGTTTGCTGTTGAATTAAAGTTTGCATGGGTACGCCAATTAGGGCAGCACCTATACCCAAAAATGCACAGAGTGCTAGCGCCAGTAATAAGTTGTGCGTAAAAGTGAACACCCCTAAAACTAGTGCCATCATCAAAAATCCAATTAAAGGTAAGGGTTTGTGATGCAATTTATCACCCCAGTGACCTAAAATCGCTGCACCAGATACCATACCCACCCCTGCTGCTGCTAAGAAAAAGCCAAACTGTTTTTCTTTTAAACCAAACTCTTCAGCTAATCGGATTGTCAGCACTGTTAACGCTGCAAACACACAATATAAAGTTGTTAGTTGCAGCATAGCGTTCAAGATCAAAGGGTTTTTCTTGAGATAGCGCAGGCTTTCAGTGAATTCAGCCCAAGGGTTATTTGATGCCCGATGTTCCCTCAGTCGTTTGGGTTCTTTAAACTTAATCGGTTGCATGATTGCAGCCGACAATATGTATAATCCACCAACCACAAGCTCTTGACCGTATTCTTCTCCCATCCAGCTTTTCGCCAAACTCAAAATCGGCTCTCCGATAGCAAAGCCAACAATTAAAGCTCCCATCATCGTGCTGGTAAACAGCGCATTGGCTGCTAACAAATTCTCTCGCTTCACCAACAGGGGAATGGCTGCTTGTTCAGCTGGTGCAAAAAACTGCGTCACTGTAGAGATGGCAAAAGTCAGAATTAATAGAATCAGAAACTGTCTTGGTAACAAGGGAAGACACAGTGTTAATATTCCCCGCACAACATCTGAGCCAACCATAATTAGCTTTTTTGGCAAGCGGTCAACAAAGATACCACCAGCAGAGCCGAACAAAATTGCTGGTATTGTAAAGGACAGCATCAAAGTTGAGTACATCGAGTTTTGTGCCAACCCAGGAAGCGGTGAATAGTTCTCCAAGAGAGCAATCATCAAAACGAAGAAAACCTTATCTGCTAACTGGGACACTAGTTGTCCAATCCACAGGAGCATAAAACCACGGTTTTTTAGCAGTGCGCCAAACCCGTTATTAACAGCAGCTGGTTCAGTTGGAAACATTTAGATACTTTCTTTCTTTGGGTAGATGGGACATGGGGAATGGGATATTGGGCATTGGGTATGGGCTATGGGCTATGGGCTATGGGGTATAGTTTTTCTTGACTGTCCCCTGTACGCTATCACCTGTAACCTTTTCCCTTCCCCACTCCTAACTCCTAACTCATAATTCTATTGTCCGGACTAATTTGCTTCATAGCGCTTTAACAGCATAAGCAAAAACTCAGCTGCTGTCAGATAACCTTTGGGTGGAGAAATTTCAATGGATGAATCTACCCACCAGCCTTGTACAGCTTGGGAGGTAGATTCAGAGGGGCTTTTCGTTAGACATCGCCACATAGACAAATGATCAACTGCTGGTTGTGCATAAAAGTTATTTTGCCCACAACCTAGCAAACAGGAACTCCAATGCGTGAAATAATCATGACTCATCCGATGAATCGGAAAATTACCCTGTAGTGGTACTCCCCATCCATCTATAGCAATAAAAGCTTTGACACTACCACCCAAGAGTTGCCACAAATGCGCTGCCCCTATTGCCCCCACTACGCCAGCACTAAAGCTAATGAATATAATTGGTGATTTTAAAGAGTCGGTCAAGCTATACCTGCGGTGAGCTACGCTAACGTGCAAAAACTGCAAAATGTGAAACGCCGATAAAACCAAAACATCTTTACCTGGATAAACCAGTATATTTGCGTAATTATGTGTGATCGCGCCATTAGAAACCATATCTAATAATCCGACTTTAAAGCTTTCAGTTAAGTCTGGTTCATGAATTCCAGGGCAAATAATTATAGTCATCTGTCTATTCTGATTGGGCATTGGAAGATAATTCTACGGTTGGGTTAGGGTTTTTTGATGAAGATTCTAAATCACAAAGATGCGATAAATCGCCGTCTCTACAATAATCAATCCTTCGTTTTGACGGCGATTTATCAAGTCTCTTGGCTTAACCGAACTGTATAATTTTCCATGCCACTTGCCCTGAGCCTCCCGCAGAGAAGGGATGCCCAATGCCCCACGTAAGTTTTGTATGTCTTTTGATGTATTATCTTGATTTCCCCACCTATCCTATCCCCCTGGATGGGATAATAAGTTACAAGTAAGGAAGGGACATGTGTAAGCTATTCCCTTATTTTATATTTCTCTGCACTCTGGTTATATTGAGGAACTAATTGTGGTTGCCACGCCGGAAAAAGTACAACACACCCACGAGCATCTATCAGGTAAAGACCGTGTAGCCGTACTGCTTATGGGCTACGGCGAAGTCGAAAGCTACGAAGATTTCGCCAACTATAACGAACAGGCTTTAAATCTACTGACAGCCAAATTCGCACCAGTACCGACCTGGATTTATCCCCCTCTGGCAAAGCTTTTGGCGCTATTTGACCGCCACGAGTGGGGACATACACACCACGATTTTATTTCCCCACACAACGCCATCTTTGAACAGCAACGGGCTGGGATTGAGAAGAATTTACAAGAAAAATGGGGCGATAAGGTTCAAGTTTTCAAGGCTTTTAACTTCTGCGCTCCTTTCCTACCCAATCAAGTCTTGGCAGAAATCAAAAACCAAGGCTTCGAGAAGCTGCTAATTTACCCACTGTTGGTTGTTGATTCTATCTTTACTAGTGGGATTGCGATCGAGCAAGTTAACAATGCTCTCGTTGAGTTGGCTGATGGTGAGGAACACTGGGTTAAAGCACAGCGTTACATTCCTTCTTTCTTCAACGAACCAGCTTACATCGATTTGATGGCTCATCTGGTTGAAGAGAAAATTGCTGAATTAGCAGGAGCTTATCTCCCTTCTCAAATCGGCATTGTGCTAATGAATCATGGCTGTCCCCATAAAGCTAAAGGCTTTACTTCTGGGATTGCTGAAAGTGAAGCAATGTACGATTTAGTTCGGGATAAGTTGATTAACCGCTATCCCTTAATCTCGGTGGGTTGGCTCAATCATGACACGCCCTTAATTGATTGGACACAGCCAAACGCCGAGCAAGCTGCAAATAACCTGATTCAGTTGGGTGCAAAAGTGGTAATTTTTATGCCAATTGGCTTTGCCACAGAAAACCACGAAACGCTATTGGATGTACACCATATCATCCATGCTTTAGAGAAACAGCATCCTGGTACGAACTACGTACAAATGGCTTGCGTTAACGATCGCCCAGAATTTTTGGCAATGGTGGCCCAATGGGCTGATGATCATATTGCAGAGTTGTTGTCAGAGCAACCTTTGGCAGTTAATCCCCAACTCGCTGGAGATCACCATCATCACCACCATCATCATTAAGTTTTGAGTTTATCAGGGTGGGTCTGGCTTTGCCCACCCTACAACTAATTTACGCCCCGTAGCTTGCGAGTGTTATCAACTAAACTCTGAGCAAATTCATCAAATCTTTGAGAAAGTTTCTCATCTACTAGCTTGCCTTCAGGACTGAATGCACCCCAAGCTTGTCCGATCGCAATTTGTTCTGGAATTACCCAACCATGCACCCATCTGACAATTAGCCGTAGGTCATTTAATGCGTTACTATTTGACTGACCGCCCAATACGCTGATTAGTCCTGTCACTTTATCAGACAGTTGCTCAAAGCTCATCAAATCTAGAGCATTTTTCAGGACACCACTAACCCCACCGTGATACTCAGGTGTGGCTAAAATTAATCCATCTGACTGGCTGACAGTATCCTGTAACCGCTTAACATCTGGGTATTCTAGATACTCTTTTGCGCCAGTGCAAAACGGTAACTGCAACTGTCTTAAATCAAGAATTTCTACCTCTGCACCAAGGGCTTCTACCCTTTGCACTGCTACTTGTAAAGCAAGCTGCGTATAGGAGTTTGGTCTTAAACTACCACCAATACCAACAATTCTCACCATAATTAACCTACAAACTATTAACTAGCTACTATCACCAGATTTCTTAAAAAGCGGAATCGTTATGACTATGTTTATCTTAGCGATTTGTGTCCAAATGTGTCAAATTAATCTCTGCTGGAAAATTTGAGGATGAAAAAGTTAGGAGTTAGGAGCCAATACGGTTCGGTTAAAGGGGAAAGGGGAAAGGTTTTGAATAAATTTTTACCCTTTACCCCTTACCCCTTACCCAGACCACAAGGAAAGTGAAAAATGCTTATCCGAACCGTATTGAGTTAGGAGCCAGAATAATTATCCAGGTTGCTCAAATTTATGTAATAACCGGAGAAACATGGGAATGCTTTTGTGTGGAAGTTAGACTAGATAAGAAAAGTGTAATTTCCAGTTATTACAATTTTTGGTAGAAGAATAGGCATAAAACCATAGCTCAACTTGTGCCAGCAGACAAAGGGTAATTATTATGACAAATTTGGGAAAAAAAGCATTGGTAAAAAGGCAGTCATCAAAGCGATTTGCTTGGGTTGGTGCGAAGGCATTGCCCGCCGTAGGCATCGCAGCTAGCTTGATTATGTTACCAGGAATTTTCGGGAGTAGCCCCGTCTTGGCACAAAAACCAGAGAGTACTTCTAATACTTCTAGTACCTCTCTAAACTATGGTGATTTGCTTAAGAAAGCGAAGGCGGGAGAAATCCAAAAAGTAGAGCTTGACGAAACCGAACAGCTAGCCAGAGTTTATCTCAAAGGGCAAAAGGAAAATACGCCACCGCAACAGGTGAGACTTCTGGCACAAAACACAGAGTTAATTAACATACTCAAAGATAAGAATGTTGAATTTGGCGAGGTTTCCTCTGCTAACAGTCGAGCTGCTGTTGGGCTGTTGATTAATCTTATGTGGATTTTGCCACTGGTAGCTTTAATGCTATTGTTCCTCCGACGCTCTACAAATGCTTCTAGCCAAGCGATGAATTTCGGCAAATCCAAAGCTCGTTTCCAAATGGAAGCCAAAACCGGAGTGAAATTTGAAGATGTCGCCGGGGTTGAAGAAGCTAAAGAAGACCTTGAAGAAGTTGTTACTTTCTTAAAACAACCAGAAAGATTTACGGCTGTAGGTGCGCGGATTCCCAAAGGAGTGCTCTTAATTGGCCCTCCTGGTACTGGTAAAACTTTACTAGCAAAAGCGATCGCAGGTGAAGCTGGTGTCCCATTCTTCAGTATTTCCGGTTCAGAATTCGTGGAAATGTTCGTTGGTGTGGGTGCATCTCGCGTGCGTGACCTTTTCAAGAAAGCCAAAGAAAATGCCCCATGTCTAATATTTATCGATGAAATTGACGCAGTAGGTAGACAACGGGGTGCTGGTATCGGTGGCGGTAACGATGAGCGCGAACAAACCCTCAACCAACTGCTCACCGAAATGGATGGTTTTGAAGGCAACACAGGCATTATTATTATTGCTGCCACTAACCGCCCAGATGTTCTAGATGCAGCGCTGCTCAGACCAGGACGCTTTGACAGACAAGTGATGGTGGATGCACCGGATCTCAAAGGGCGACTGGAAATTTTGAAAGTCCACGCACGCAATAAGAAAATTGACCCTAGCGTATCATTAGAAGCGATCGCTCGTCGCACTCCTGGATTTACTGGCGCAGACTTAGCCAACCTACTCAACGAAGCTGCTATTCTCACTGCTCGGAGACGCAAAGAAGCTGTCACCATTTTAGAAATTGATGCTGCTGTAGATAGAGTCGTTGCAGGTATGGAAGGTACCGCCTTGGTAGACAGCAAGAGCAAACGTTTGATTGCCTATCATGAAGTTGGACACGCTTTAGTAGGCACATTGCTCAAAGACCATGACCCTGTGCAGAAAGTTACATTAATTCCACGGGGGCAAGCACTCGGATTAACTTGGTTTACTCCTAACGAAGAACAGGGGTTAGTTTCCCGTTCCCAACTCAAATCCCGGATTACTGCTACTTTGGGTGGTCGCGCCGCCGAGGAAATCGTTTTTGGTAAGCCAGAAGTTACCACAGGCGCAAGCAATGACTTGCAACAGGTGACAGGGATGGCGCGGCAGATGGTGACACGCTTCGGGATGTCAGAATTAGGCCCATTGTCTCTGGAAAACCAGAGTGGAGAGGTATTTTTAGGACGCGACTGGATGAATAAATCAGACTATTCTGAAGAAATTGCCGCCAAAATTGATTCACAAGTACGCGAAATTGTCAACAACTCTTATATCAAAGCAAAAGAACTGTTGGAAGAAAACCGCATAGTTTTGGAACGTTTAGTAGATTTGTTAATAGAAGAAGAAACAATTGAAGGCGATTCATTCCGCCAAATCGTTGTTGATAACGCCCAAGTAGCTGATGCACAATTAGCTGTACCTCATTAGACATCTGATGAAAAATAATGTAGAGACTTAGCACTGCTATGTCTCTACAATAGTTCTAAAGAACACATAACGTAAATACGTCGTTTCAAATTTTTATTAATCATTACTTTGATAGAAAATAGACCCACAGTGTAGGGGCAATACATGAATTGCCTCTACACTATATAATTTTGCGTAAGTCCTAAAATATTTTGGGAATCTTCTTGTGCAAAAGTAGAAGGCTACCCAATACGGTTCGGATAAGCATTTTTCACTTTTCTTGTGGTCTGGGGAAAGAGAAAGGGATAAAGGGTAAAGGATTTATTCAAAACCTTTCCCCTTTTCCCTTTCCCCTTTAACCGAACCGTATTGGAAGGCTACCTCAGCATTTCCACAAACTGGTACATAAAGCCTTACTACTGTAAAGCTTAAGGTATTGTATTATATAGACCCAATCAACGTACTACAAGTGGAAATAGACATTATGAAACATAGATTTTGGGCAAGCTATTTGCTTGCGGCTTTAGCATTTCTTCCTTTAGAACCTGTAATGACTACACAGGTTTTGGCAACAGAGTCGGTTGTCCAACTGGCACAAGCCAAATCTGCTTATACGCAATATATGCAACTCGGCTATAACGAAACCAAACGGAGAAACTATCGAAAAGCTTTAGGATATTTTCAGCAAGCAGAACGGCTACGTCCTGGAGATAGATATGCTACTTCTGCAATTAGAAATGTTACAAGTTACATCCAACGCGGTAGAAATCGTATTGCCTTTGTCCCAGGTAGACCTGGTAGGGTAAGGTCAGCAGGAACACGAGGAAGTTGCTTTCAAACTGGACAAAATATCATTCCTCTGACACCGACAGATAAGGAAGCTCAACGAACCACAGCAGAGCGTCCCACATTATTTTTCTATGTTCCTCAAACCTCGACAACAGTACAAGCACTAGAATTTGTTTTGCGGGATGATGATAGCTCCGACCCATTGTATAAAGGAACTTTCAAACCTGTTGGGCAGAATGGTATTGTTAGTGTAAATGTACCTGCTAATCAGCCATCTCTACAAATCGGTAAAGAGTATAGTTGGACTTTTTCAATGATTTGTGATACCAACAACCGCGATAAAGACTCTTATGTAGAAGGTACAATAGTGCGATCGCAAGATGAAAATCTATCTCTTCAATTAAACCAACCAAACACAGACTTGGATCGTGCAGTTCTATTTGCAACTGCTGGATTTTGGGAAGATTCTCTCAGAACTTTAGCTAATTTACGCCGCCAGCGTCCTAACGATCCTGAAGTTCAGAAATATTGGGAAGATTTGTTGAATTCAGTAGAGATTAAAGAAGTTGTAAACAAGCCTTTATTGCCCTGTTGTACTGTTCAAAAATAAATTAAAAATTACTTAAAAACCCGGTTTTGATAGAGAAGCCGGGTTTTTACCATTCATAGTAATTATGTTTTGAGACGCGATAAATCGCCATCTCTACAAGTATTTTGGTCTTATCTAAGAAGTATTAACGTTGCGTATTACGCAATTTTATGTTACAAAAAACGACGCTCATTCTTAAGTGTGCTGCGATCGCGTACCCGCCCGCCGGAGGCAATGGTCTCCGACCGACCGGAGGTCATCGCAAACGAGACAGTTAATCTGAGATATCGAACAATTAGTTTGCAATACTTAATATTAGATTATCTAATAATTAGTTTTCCATGATATTGTGTTCATCAGTACATATTTTTTTGTATGCATCGTGTAGACTCTATTTGCGGAGTAAGATTGCTACATAAATTTATGGTAATTCGAGCGCCAAGCAGCAGCAACCCTAGTTTTGCTGTGGTATTAACCTGACTTACAGTTTGGTTATTTCATTCCATATAGAGCAACTGAAGTCTACATTTTAGTTGCTTTGAAAGCATTCCATTATTACATTCAGTGTGGAGTTAGCAGTAAATGCTAGCCCAAAACTTTGTATGGAAAGGATTTTATCAATCTGCCATTTGAGTATTTTTTAGGTGGATGTCAGCAGTTGAAAGCAAACATATTTTTGTCTACTCATCAGATACTATGCCACGTAGTTATAAGGATTTTACAAACAGTTAGGAATTAGCGATCGCACACTGACGTTAGACGAAAAGCCATTAGCTATACCCAAATCAGCAATCACACTATAGAAAAGAAAAAAGCTTATGAATACAACACGCAAGTTTCGTTTAGGTGCATTCGTTCAAGCCACCGGTCATCATATATCCTCTTGGCGACACCCCGATGCACAAGCAGATGCTGGATTGAATTTCGAGCATTACAAGGAAATTACCCAGACTGCCGAACGCGGCTTGTTTGATGCAGTTTTTCTAGCAGATAGCCCAGGAGTTTGGGGTGGCGCTCCAGAAAGTCAGTATCGCAACGGTAAAATCGCCCATTTCGAGCCGGTCACTCTTTTCTCAGCCTTGTCCTCTGTCACCAAAAACATTGGCTTCATTTCCACCGCCTCGACTACTTATGAAGAACCCTACACCTTGGCCCGGAAGTTTGCCTCGTTGGACTACTTGAGTAACGGCCGCGCAGGGTGGAATGTAGTCACTACAGGCAATGAGAACGCCGCCCGTAATTTTGGGCTTGAGCATCATCCAGAACATAGCCAGCGTTATGAACGCGCCGAAGAGTTTGTGGAAGTAGTGAAAGGACTGTGGGATAGCTGGGAAGATGATGCTTTTATCCGTGACAAAGAATCTGGTGTCTATTTCGATCCAGACAAACTGCATACACTCAACCATAAAGGCAAATATTTTTCTGTCCAAGGCCCTTTAAACGTCGGTCGTCCGCCTCAAGGCTACCCCGTGATTGTTCAGGCTGGAGCCTCGGAATCTGGACGGGAATTAGCTGCACGCACCGCCGAAGTGATTTTCACCGCCAATCAAACCCTAGCTGATGCCCAAGAATTTTATGCTGATGTGAAAGGGAGATTAGCACAATATGGGCGATCGCCAGACGATCTAAAAATTATGCCCGGTGCCTTCCCAATCATTGGCCGTACCGAAGCAGAAGCTCAAGAGAAATACGAATTTCTGCAATCTTTGATTCATCCTGATGTCGCCTGGGGAATTTTAAAGAACTACTACAAAGGTGTGGATCTGTCGAAATATTCTCTAGATGATGTGGCTCCCGAACTGCCCAGCGACACCAACACTAACAAGAGTCGTCTCAAACTAGTCAGAGATTTGGCAACTCGTGGCACTCTCACACTGCGTCAGTTGTATCTCTCTCTTGCCACCGCACGAGGACATCGCACCATCCTTGGTACACCCGAAACCATTGCTGACCAGTTAGAAGAATGGTTCAACAATGGTGCAGCAGACGGCTTTAATATCATGCCGCCAATTCTCCCCACAGGATTAGATGAATTCGTTAACCAAGTCGTTCCCATCTTGCAAAAACGCGGACTGTTCCGTACCGAATACGAGGGTGGTACCTTGCGTGAAAACCTAGGATTGCGTCGTCCGGTCAATCGTTTTGCTGCAAAACAAGTAGACAAGAGCCTCGTGTTGGCGTAAATGACTTTGTAAGAATTCAGCACCCAGGAGTCAGAATTCAGAATTTAAAAGGAATGTAGTATGACCGGGAAATTTATGTATGAAGTATTCTTCTGATTCTTTAACTATTCTGACTTCTGAATTCTGACTCCTGAATTCTTACATGACTTTTAATATCTGCACTGTGCTTAAGCAGCCATGAAAAGTCATTAGCTATACACAAAACAGCGATACCAAAGGTAAAGCTACCGCTAACGCAATATAAGAAAAAAGCTTATGACTACAACACGCAAACTTCGTTTAGGCGCATTCATTCAAGCTACAGGTCATCACATATCAGCTTGGCGGCATCCCGATTCACAAGCAGATGCTGGGCTAAATTTCGAGCATTACAAAGAAATTACCCAAACTGCCGAACGCGGCTTGTTCGATGCGGTTTTCCTTGCCGATAGCCCCAGTTTACAAGACAATAGTGAACCGGAGGTGCTGAAGCGCAACGGTAAATTAGCAAAGTTTGAGCCAGTGACGCTATTTTCCGCACTAGCACCATTAACCAAGCATATTGGCTTTGTTGCTACCGCTTCTACCACTTATGAAGAACCTTATACCCTTGCTCGGAAGTTTGCCTCGTTGGACTATCTGAGTAACGGTCGGGCGGCGTGGAATGTAGTCACCACAGGTAATGAGAATGCCGCCGGTAATTTCGGACTTGAGCATCACCCGGAACATAGCCAGCGTTATGAACGCGCCGAAGAGTTTGTGGAAGTGGTGAAAGGCTTGTGGGATAGCTGGGAAGATGATGCTTTCATCCGCGACAAAGAATCTGGTGTATATTTCGATCCAGATAAACTGCACACACTCAACTACAAAGGCAAACATTTTTCTGTCAAAGGCCCTTTAAACGTCGGTCGTCCGCCTCAAGGTTATCCAGTGATTGTGCAAGCTGGTGCTTCTGAAGTCGGTAGGGATCTGGCGGCACAGACTGCTGAAGTTATTTTTACTGCCAACCAAACCCTGGAAGACGGGCAAGAATTTTATGCCGATGTAAAAGGCCGATTGGCTAAATATGGTCGCCAACCAGACGATTTGAAAATCATGCCGGGTGTGTTCCCAGTGATTGGACGCACTGAAGAAGAAGCCCAAGAAAAATACGAATTCCTGCAATCGTTAATTCACCCATCGGTGGCATGGGGCTTACTCAAAACACGTTATAAAGGCATCGATTTATCTGGCTATTCACTCGACGATCTTGCACCACCGTTGCCCAGCGATACCAACGGCGGTAAGAGCCGCCTCAAGTTACTGACGGATCTCGTCAATCGCGGCAACCTAACGCTGCGTCAGTTGTATCTCTCTGTCGCTACCGCGCGCGGTCATCGCACCATTATTGGTAGCCCTGAAAGTATTGCTGACCAGTTAGAAGAATGGTTCAGCAATGGTGCAGCAGATGGCTTTAATATCATGCCGCCAATTCTCCCCACAGGGTTAGATGACTTCGTTAACCTAGTTATCCCCGTCTTGCAAAAACGTGGATTGTTCCGTACTGAATATGAGGGCAATACCTTGCGTGAAAACCTGGGATTACATCGTCCAGGTAACGGTTTTGTTGCCAAACAAGTGGACAAGAACCTGGTAGTAGCGTAAATAAATTTTTCACAGATGCTTATGCCATACCTTTTAAACTGCACCTTCTGTAGATCGCCGCCTACAGAATTTAGAAAATTGTAGAGACACGCGATTGTAGAGAGACGCGATAAATCGTCGTCTCTACAAAAAATGTATTCGTCAATAGCAGCATCGGACGCTGAAAAAAACCTGTAATTTTTGTGCCGTAGGCAAGGAAAAAACATGACTGAATATAGCCGATTAAAGACCTCACGCTCCGCCGCAATCAGAGCAACCCTTGATTATCCGGTAATCGATACCGACGTTCATACCAATGATTTCACACCAGCGTTTGAGGATTACATCGCCAAGTACGGCGGCGTGAAACTTGTAGATGAGTTACGTAAAACCGAAGCCTCCCGTCTTAACTCCAAGAGCAACGGGAAAGATTGGTATCAACAAACGCCTGAAGAACGCCAATACAACCGCACAATCCGATCGCCTTGGTGGGCGAGAGTTACCAAAAATACGCTGGATCTCGCTACTTACACCCTTCCTGAATTGCTCTATGAACGTCAGGCGGAGCAAGGCTCAGACTATTCCGTGCTGTTTCCGAATAATGTCCTAGCACCTGCTGGAGCCAGTGCAGAGAATCGTCAGGCACTGCAACGCGCGGTTAATCATTATCATGCTGATATTTACCGCAAATATAGCGATCGCCTGACACCGGTAGCTGGTATTCCCTTAACCAATCCCCAAGAAGGCATTGAGGAGCTAGAGTTTGCAGTAAAAACACTTGGGTTAAAAGTGATTAATATCACTGGCGGAGTAAAACGGCCGATTAAAGCGATCGCTGATAAATATCCAGCCGATAAATTCCCCGAAATCGCCAAGTATGCGTCTTATATCGACTTCTATGGGCTAGATAGTGAATACGACTACGATCCCTTCTGGGCAAAGGTCGTGGAACTAGGCGTACCCGTCACCACCCATTACGGTAGCCAAGGTTGGACTGGACGCTCCTCCATCAGTAACTACATGAACAACCATATCGGTCACTTCGCTGATGGTTCGGAAGCTTTTGCTAAGGCGTTGTTCTTCGGTGGTGTTACCAAGCGTTTTCCACAGTTGCGTGTAGCGATGCTCGAAGGTGGTGCAGATTGGGGTGCCCGCGTCTACATTCATTTGGTAGATCGGTTCTCCAAGCGGAATATCAAGGCACTGGAAAATTACAATCCAGCATTGACAAATGCCGATGAGCTATTTGAAATATTTGAACGCTACGGTGCAGAAATTACTCAAGGGCATTCCCTCGATAAGGATGAATTGACCAAGACTGTACTGGGAGCTTCATTTAGCCGTCATAGCCGTGCGCCAATTGGTAGCGAATTGGATGATTTTGCAGCAGCAGGGATTGAAACAATTGAAGACATCCGCGATCGCTGGGTAAACAGTTTCTTCTTTGGTTCCGAGTCTGATGATCGCACCATCGCGACGGCATTCAACGACAAAGCCAATCCCTTGGGAGTCAAAATCAACGCCATCTATTCCTCCGATGTTGGTCACTGGGATGTACCAGACCTGACTTCCCCCTTGGCTGAAAGCTGGGATTTGGTTCAAGAAGGCGTTATTTCCGAAGCCGACTTTAAGTCCTATGTATTCGCTAATCCCTACAAGTTTTACACCCAAGCTAACCCCGATTTCTTTAAGGGTACTGCGATCGAATCCAAGGTAAGTAACACCGAATTTAAACAAGTAGACAAGAGTCTGGTGGTGGCATAAAAGCCGAGATGAGGGCGTGGGGAGGAGATGAGGAAAAATCAATGCCCCATGCCCAATGCCCCATGCCCAAATAAATTAGGAGTTACAACCATGTCTGTTGAACAACGCTCTCACAATGGTTCCTTGCCTTATCTTTTCTCGCCTGTTTCTGATAATGCCAAGCAACCTGCACCCTTAGTACTGTTTCTGCATGGAGGACGCGATCGCGGGACGGATCTGAATGTGCTACTAAAATGGGGTCTACCTCGTTTCGTAGATTTATCCGACTCATTACCTTATGTCTTCGCCGCACCCCAGATTCCGACTGAACAAACTTGGGCAGATCGAGCAGATGATGTGCTGGCTTTGCTTGATGAACTGATTGCTTCCCAGCCCGTTGATCCAGCGCGGGTGATATTAGCCGGGTTTAGCTTAGGCTCGGCCGGGATCTGGCATATCGCTGCTTTGCATCCCAATCGGTTCGCCGGTCTAGTACCTGTATCTGGACGTGTACCCAAGACACTTGGAGAAAGCGAACTAGCTGCACTCAAAGATATCCCCGTTCAGATATTTCAAGGTGGACAAGACAAAAATCTGCTAATAGAGGATACAGAGAATTTTGTTGAGCGCTTACGCAAAGTCGGCGGAAAAGTCGATTTGACAGTGTTGCCAGAAGGCGATCATTTTATTGCAGATGAAGTATACAGCGATCCGAAGTTGCAACAGTGGCTAGTTTCCCTGAGCCGTCGCAACACTGCTTTAGTTGTCTGAGGCACAAAACCCCAAAAGTCAGCGCTCAGAGACTTGGTAAGAAGCAAGGGAGCAGGGGGCAGGGAAGCAG
>NZ_JAAGOG010000169.1:0-17062 GCF_010747425.1 Nostoc sp. UIC 10630 | reverse complement strand
CTTTTTTACGGGGTATTTTGGGGTATATACCCCTATTTTGTTTTTCTATAAAGTTGTGTGAAAACCGTAGCCTTTATACGGGGCGGGTTCGGGGGGGGTAAAAAATATTTGATACATCAATCATGACTTTTAAAACATCCTCTCATCAGTCTGTCTGAATTAAGTCTTCAATCTTCAGATTCAGGACTCAAGACTTTGTTATGTGGTAATATCAACTGCACGAAACCGCAAAAAGCCGTGGCTACTGGATTAAAATCTCATCAGGTATCAAGAAGGCGTAAACATTCAACGCAGCCTCTCCAGCGTTTGCTTGAGTATGGACATCAGTATCGTAAACAAATTTGGCTAGCGACTACTTATTCTATCCTCAATAAATTTTTCGACTTGGCACCACCCGGCTTAATTGGCGTGGCAGTGGATGTAGTCGTTAAACAGCAGGATTCTATAATTGCCCAGTTAGGGGTACGCGATGTTTTTCAACAATTTTTGATTATTTCCTTCCTCACCGTCATCATTTGGATACTAGAATCTGTTTTTGAATACGCCTACGCTCGACTTTGGCGGAATTTGGCTCAGAATATTCAGCATGACTTGCGTTTGGATGCCTACAAACATTTGCAAGAGTTGGAATTGGCTTATTTTGAAGAACGCAGCACTGGTGGTTTAATGTCTGTCCTCAGTGATGATATTAACCAATTAGAGCGGTTTTTGGATGGAGGAGCAAATGATATTATCCAAGTTTCTGCAACTGTTCTAATTATTGGTGCTGCTTTCTTTATTTTGGCTCCTAGTGTAGCGTGGATGGCTTTGTCACCAATGCCATTTATCCTTTGGGGTTCCTTTGCTTACCAACGACTACTTGCGCCTCGCTACGCCGATGTCCGAGAAAAGGTAGGTTTCCTCAATTCGCGTTTGTCAAACAATATTAGTGGGATAACTACCATTAAAAGTTTCACTGCCGAAACTTATGAAGCCTCTCGTTTGGAATTAGATAGTGATGCTTATCGCCGCAGTAATGCCAAGGCAATTACTCTTTCTGCTGCTTTTGTACCGTTAATTCGAATGCTGATTTTGGTAGGTTTCACGGCATTACTCTTATATGGTGGGATGGCAGCAGTTTCTGGAGCCATGTCTGTAGGTACTTACAGCGTATTAGTGTTTTTAATCCAGCGCTTGCTGTGGCCTTTAACAAGATTAGGCGAAACTTTTGATCAATATCAACGAGCAATGGCTTCTACTAATCGAGTCATGAATTTGTTAGATTCTCCTATCGCCATTCATACAGGTGATGTGGCGTTACCTGTGAATGAAGTGCGCGGTGAAGTGCAATTTAAAAATGTTTATTTTGCTTATAAAGATAGATTTCCAGTAATTAAAAATTTGTCTTTGGATATTCCGGCGGGGAAAACCATTGCAATTGTTGGTTCAACGGGTTCTGGTAAAAGCACTTTAGTCAAACTTTTGTTGCGGTTATACGAAGTGCAAACAGGAAGCATTACTCTCGATGGCATTGATTTGCAAAGTTTGAATTTGCAAGATTTACGCCGTTGTATTGGTTTAGTGAGTCAAGATGTCTTTCTATTTCATGGCACTGTAGCAGAGAATATTGCTTATGGTAGCTTTGAGACTACAGAGCAAGAAATTATCACGGCGGCGAAGATAGCTGAGGCACACGAATTTATTATTAACTTGCCCCAAGGTTATGAGACAATTGTGGGGGAAAGAGGACAAAAGTTATCTGGTGGACAAAGACAACGGATTGCGATCGCACGCGCAGTCTTGAAGAATCCGCCCATTCTGATTTTAGATGAAGCTACCTCGGCGGTGGATAATGAGACAGAAGCAGCAATCCAGCGATCGCTAGAACGGATTACAGTAGATAGAACTACAATTGCGATCGCTCATCGTCTTTCCACTATCCGCAATGCCGATTGCATTTATGTCATGGAACATGGGAAATTAGTAGAGTCGGGCACTCATGAGCAATTGCTGGAGAAAGACGGTATTTATTCCGGCCTCTGGCGTGTACAGTCAGGCTTAAGATAACTTTCCCCCCTTCTTTGTGTTTTAATTACGAATTACGAATTACGAATTATTTATGTTTTTTGGTAATAGTCAACCAGAATCAGGTGATACTAAGTGGCGTCGCCAGTTGGATAAGTTTGTCAAAGCAAATCAGCAAGAGTTGGCGGCGCTGTTTTGGGGATTGTGGTTAGCAAATGGTGACAGTCAGGGTACTGTTGGTATTGATTTGCAACCAACGCCGCATTTTGTTTATTGTCCGAAAGAACAGATAGAGAATTTAAATATTAGAGTTGAGAATCGGCTTCAGGAAATTTTGGGAATTGTCGAGAATCACAAACCAGAAGTAGAAGTTGTGATGATTGGGATTGGGAAGGGGGAAATTAAGTTAATTCAGTTTGCACCGGAACCAGCGCCACCGATTTGTTTTGAGCAAGTTGGGAAGGATGTGGATGGGTTGTTGGATGTGTTGGAAGAGAGGATGAAGGAGGAAATTGTTTTTTAACGCAAAGGGACGCGGAGGGAAGCGCAGAGTATCGCGAAGGAAGATAAGAACTCTGCGCTTGTTGTTTAGTTGATTGCTTTGTGAAAGTCTGGGTAAATTAGATTTTCGGCACAATGCCAGATGATGTTAAATACGGCTTCGTAGCGATATGAACTGTTTTTGTAGAACTGTTTACTCAGATAACCTTTTAGGGTTGTGACTACTTGTGGTAAATGTTCTCTTTGGAGGATTTTTGTTAAACTATCAGCTATATCCAAGAGACAGGATTCATAGGATATCTGAATAGTGGGGCTGTTGTTGAAGCAGTTTTTATTGTCGTCATCTTGTTGAAAAATTAGAAGGAATTGGATCAGAGTAGGGATAACCTCGTTAAGTTTTTGTTTCACCAATTTGTTTTCTAGATCGAGTTGTTTTAAATTTTGAACTGCATCCGTCAAGATTGATTCATGTTGATACGGATTGCTTTCGCGTATTTGGCATAAAGTCGCCATCGCCTTTGGATTAACAGGATCAATTTTCAGTAGGTTTTGGATTGCATACAAACGTCCCGATTCATCTTGATTGGTTTCAAATATCTGATATAACATGCTAAGTGCTAACTTATTACCTGGATCAATTTCCAGTAGATATGTAGCCGCGTGATTTATAAGAGATATATTCGCAGAAGTTTCGAGAATGTGGACTAAACTCTTGAGTACAGCTGCATTACCAGGATCAATTTGCCACAAAGCTTGAGCTGCATCAAAACAGATTCTATCACCCTGGTTTATCTGTAAGAATTTGACGAGGGCTGCGATCGCAGTTTGATCGCCTACAGCAATTTTTCCCAATGCTGCGATCGCTTCGCAACAATTGTCCTTATTCAGTGTCGTCTCCATAAGGTAAACTAATGCAGCGATCGCGGTTTTATTTCCGTAGGCAATTTTCCCTAAAGTCCTAATTCCAACCGTGCAAATTTGCTGATCTGGTATCTTTTCGATATCGTTAACTAAAACAGCGATCGCAGTTTCATCACCAACGGCTATTGTGCCTAGACTATAACTTCTTGGACAGAATCCGTATCTATCCTCAGTAATTGGCATCAATGCCAAGGCTGCGATCGCACTTTTATTACCCGGATCGAGTGTTCCTAACTTTTCGGCTGCAACTCGGAGAATTGAACGACTTTCTGTAGTATGAACCAGATGGACAAAAGCAGCAATTACCCGTTTTCTGTCGGTTAATTCTAGGGTTTGTCTAGCTGTCTGCACCAATGGTTTTGGTAATATCTGCCAATCTCGCTTATCTTGCCGAAAATAGGCATAACTCCATTTGAGTAGCTGTTCTACAATTGCATCACCCAAACTAGATTCTGGGAACTGGGATAAAGCCTCAGCCGCCAAAAAATAGGCGCGATACCGATAAAAATCGCCGCAACCGTCATCAAAATCTATTAAAGCTTGGATAAAATCTTCTTTCTGCTGCTTATCTATATCCTTTTGGCTGAACCAGTGGAGAATCTCTGCTTTCCACTCCGGCTCAAAGATGCGGTAAGTGCCTTGATTTAAATTGCTGCGATCGTGGTTAAAGAAATAGTGCCAATCATGCATTGCCTCCTACCCACTTCGAGATGTGGGACGAAAGGGACTTTAATGAATATTGCTACATCAGTTTGCCTTCTGTCAAGTCTAAACGTAATGAGGAACTGTAAAGTTTTCCGTCTTATGACTTTAGTAACACGTGTTTCAGGGGTCATAATCGCAGGTTAATTTGTGCATTAGAGTAGCTTTTCCCAAAACTCAGAAAGTCTTGCAAGACTGATGATCTGCATAAATTTGTAATGAGAAGTATTTTTTGGTCGGGTAGTAGATAATCTTAGCAAATTGCGAAGTTATTATGTATTGCCTAAACAAATTTTAGAGAACCGGTATTCAGACGCGAGAAAATACTCTAATTAGGGAAACCTAATAAATTAGGACTTACGCAATAACTATCTCAAACTCTTATTCCTTTGCGTCCTTTGCGGTTCGTTTTTTCATTATTTTGCGTAAGTCCTGTAAATGTGAAGAGTGCTAAAGTATCTGCGTCGTTTTCCCTCCCTGCTTGAAAGCCAGAGTTTTCCTGAACTTTTATGAGGTTTTATGAAAAAGATCAAAAATAAAATTACAAATAAATTAGAGCGGCTATTGGAACAGTGGTTAATACCTCGTCTAGTACGCTGGGGAGAATATTTAGAAACCAAAATCAGGCGCTACAAGCATCAAGAACTGAAAAGTCAATTAAAATTTTGTGGCTCAGGTTTACGATTTAAGCGAGATATTAAAATTGACCATCCACAAAATGTCTCTTTGGGAAATAAAGTCTATATCGGCCCAGATGTCTTATTAGATGGTCGTGGGGGAATCACAATTGGCGACAACACCACGCTTGGATTTAATGTTATTATCCTCTCTGCAAATCACGACTATCAAAGTAATGATTTGCCTTATGAACATAATGTCTACATCCATAAACCTGTTGTCATCGGCCGCAATGTTTGGATTGGCGGAAATGTCTTAATTATTCCGGGAATTACTATTGGAGATGGTGCAATTGTGGCGGCTGGTACGGTTGTAACTGCTAATGTGGAACCTTTAGCAATTGTTGGGAATCAACCGATGAGAATAATTAAATACCGCGATAAAGAACATTATGAACAACTCGCTAACAAGCAAGAAAATCAGGATATCTCGTAATTATTACAAAATAGTAGGGTGGGGATTAAAATGCCCACCCTACTTGCCTAAACTAAGGCTGGCGTATTTGCACGCTTGACTTGAGGTGTAGCAACCATACGCATTCCGGCCGGTGTAGCGACAGTTAATCCACGGCGTACAGGACGCACAGGACGTTTATTAACTAGCGATACTTGAAAGTCAGATAGAACAGTTGCTAAGACAATTTTCATTTCATACTGGGCAAATGCCATCCCAATACAGCGACGATTACCGCCACCAAAGGGTAAATATTCATAAGGTGAATATTGTCTTTCTAAAAAGCGTTCTGGTTTAAACTGCTTGGATCGTGGATAAACTTCTTCTCGATGATGCGCTAAATAAATACTGGGGATTATCACCGTTCCCTCTCGCAGTTCGTAGCCCATAATTTTAATTGGGGTTTTCACAATCCGGGGGAAAGCAGTCATGACAATTGGGTAAATTCGTAGTGTTTCTTGGCAAACTGCTGTCAAATAGGGCAATCTACCTACACTACTCAAATCGTGGTTAACTCCAATGGTGTTGAGTTCCTCTAGCAACTTCTCACGCACCTCTGGTAAACGATCAATCCAGTAAAAAGCCCACGTCAATGACGAAGCAGTAGTTTCATGTCCCGCTACTAGCAGTGTCATTAACTCGTCATGTAATTCTTCATCTGACATCCCTTGACCATCGTCGTAACGAGCCGCCATCATCAAACTTAGGATATCTTGGCGATTTTGATCGGTTTGGGCCCGACGTTCTCGAAGTAAAGCATAAATCAGTCGATCAATTTTTTGCCGTTGTTGCAGAACCCAACCCCACGGACTCCACGCACCGAAATCTTTTTGCATGAACTGGAAAAAGAAGGCGCTGGACATTATGGGCGAACTTATAAAGTCTAGTAAGTCACTTAGCGATCGCCTTAGTTCTTCAAAAAGCTCTCCCTCATTCAAACCAAAGACAACCCGTAAGATAACACGCAAGGTAATTTCCTGCATCGACTCACGGATCTTAAAAGGCTTGCCAATTTGCCATTCATGGCTCACCTGTTGGGTTATTTTCCGAATTTCCTCACCATAAGCCCGCATCCTTTCGCCATGAAAGGGGGGAGCTAAGAGTTGCCGTTGACGCTGGTGGCGATCGCCATCTGATAACATAAAGGAGCGATCGCCAAGTAAAAATCTTAGTCCTGTATTTCCCCTCCCAACCTCAAAATGCCTCGAATCAGCAGTAAAAATCTGCTCAAGTGCTTGGGGTTGACTAAAATACACAAGATGGTTATCAGAGCTAGTACTCCTGATGGTGAAAGTGTCGCCATAGGTTTTGGCAAAATCATCAACATATTTCACTGGCTGACTAATAAACTTGATCATCCTCAACCAGCGCGGGATTTGAGGCCCATCAGGTAGATTGTAAGTTGCTGTCATAGGAGTTTGTAGATTTGATGGCTTCTGAATTTTATTGTTACGACTGTTCATGTTACTTAGGGTTACAGAAAGCGGTATATTCATGATTGGGGACTAGAGACTGGAGACTGAGAACTGAAAAGAGAATAATAAAAACTCTTGTACAGACGCGATTCATCGCGTCTCTATTCCTAACTCAGCACTCAGCACTCCTAACTCAGCACGGGCTAAACGCCCCGCTAGCGCTAACAAGAGGCAGCATCGGAAGCAAGTAGTGCCAAAAATCATCGCTATTCTCAACGGTAAAGGAGGAGTCGGCAAAACGACTACCGCAGTCAATCTGGCTGCAAACTTTGCGAAGAAAAAAAAGGTGTTGCTGATTGATGCAGATATTCAAGGTTCTGCCAGCTGGTGGTTTGGGCGCAGTCAGCAGGGAATGGGATTTGATTTATCTCAAGAAACAGATCCTAAGCTTTTAAGTGATTTAGGAAAGATAACAGGTTACGATTTAGTAGTGGTGGATACGCCTCCCGCGCTGCGCTCTGAAGCATTAGTGGCGGTAGTTGCGATCGCAGATTATCTAGTTTTGCCTACACCCCCATCCGCAATGGATTTAGCTATCCTCGTGGAAACAGTCAAGGAAGCCGTCATCCCCGTGGGAACCCCCCATCGGGTACTGCTTACTAAAGTCGATACGCGCAGCATTGGGGAAGCGCTAGAAGCAAAAAACACTCTCACTAGATTAGGTATTCCTGCTTTTAATACCTTTATCCGTGCTTATAAGGCTCATGAACGAGCGGCGCTTGAGGGTGTAGCGATCGCTCAATGGCGAGGAAGTAATGCACGAGAGGCGGAGTTAGACTACCGTCGTGCAGCTGATGAATTACAGCGTGATTGGAGAAAATAATAATGGCTAGGAAACAAAGTCTCTCTGACTTACTACAAGAAGAGGCACAAAAATTTACACCCCCAGAAGGTGAATCTGCGATCGAAGTTACAGCACAAGCAATTACCGAAGAACAGGCTTCATCTGATGAAGAATCCTCAGCACAAACATCTGAGCCAAATTCTACTAAGCGTACAAGCCCAACTAAAGCTGATTTAGAAGCAACTGTCAAAGAATTAACAAGTAATCTAGAAAAAAGCCATAAAAAGGAAGCATCTCTAGGGCAAGAAATTGCTGATTTGCAATCAAAATTATCTAAACAACAAACATTAGCATCGGAACACAAATTATTAGCGCAACAGGTAACAAAAGAACTTGAAGAGACCAAAAAAACAGCACTGCAACTTGCAGAAGCAAATTCCAAGCTTATAGAAGAAATTAATGCCTTAAAACAAACAGCAGAAGATAATTCTAAAAAACTTGTTGTCAAAGAAAGTACTGCTATCAAACCAGTCAAAGACCATTACAATCCACTTAACTACAAAAAATCACATCGTTCATCGGAAACGTTAGCTCAAAATCAACCACAAAATCAACCAAATGAGTATCCTGATAGTTCTAATGAGATGTGGTTACTTGACTAGAGTTGATATCAGTTCTTTGTGAAACTGCACAAAATCAGGTTTTGTAAAACAAGGGGCTTAAGCTCCTTGTTCTATAGCAACCCCACAGGTAATCGATATTATACTTAGTAAATAACAAACTGCTTTAAACTCGAAAGGTTAAAATATGCTGCGCGGTGATTTGTGCTTGTTCCAAGTGTGGGAGATGACCACAATCTTGAATCCAGATGAGATTGCTGTGTGGAATTGCACTTTTAAACTTTGTGGCATCCTTAGTACCCAAAATCTTATCGGAATCGCCCCACAAAATTAGTGTTGGTTGCACAATTTTTGATAAGATATCAAATCTAAAAGCACTGTAACCACCACTTTTAGTAAAAGCAATCAAAGCTTGATTCCAACTGGGCATTTGTAGATGTAATGCACCACAACATAAAGCATCGACAGAAGCAAGAGTTTGATTTTTATATCCAATGCGAGAAACGCGATCGCGCACCTTTAGATTACTCAAAAATTGAGTTGCGAAATAGTCCAATGGGGGAAACATGAATTTACTTAACGGTGAACCACCAGCTAACCCTGCACTATCAATTAACACCAGCTTTTTTACAACTTCCGGGTAAGTCAGCGTAAAATCAATCGCCGTCGCACCCCCCATCGAAGCGCCTACTAAAATTACAGGTTGGTTAATTAAGCTTTTCCAGAAATAATAAAGATGGGTTTTAATCGCAGTTGGGCTATAAGCAATTTCTGAGAGTCTATCTGTAAACCCAAAACCCAACAAATCCACAGCCCACGTTTCATTATCTCTAGAGAGTAGTGGCAAAAGCCGCCGAAATTCTAATACAGAACTGTCAAAGCCGTGAATTAATAAAATAGGAGTTCCACCACTCCCTTGCTTGACATAAGTTGTGGTAACTGGTTGATTAATTAAAGGAGTAGCGATCGCAGCAGTTTGAATCCTCTGAGCTAGTGCGATCGAGGCAGATTCTGTCAGTTGCCCAACTGCTTTAGGGAGAAAATTCGGAAACATAAATTTCAGTTTATCGTACTAGCTTGCTTTGGCGCATCGCTGATTTTGTTAAACAACAAAATTACCCAAACTAATCTGCTCAAGTATTATTTGTAATACATAAAACATAGTTTAGTGGCTAATCAAAATATTCTAACTCTTGTAAAGACGCGATTAATCGCGTCTCTCCTAATTCCCACCACCAAAGAAAATTTTGCAAAATGTCAAAATTGGGACTAAAGCCACGTACAATTGATATCGCCTATCCCTTATTCCAGGAGCTAATGCCATGCCAATGGCGGTTGGCGTAATTGAAACTTTAGGTTTTCCTAGTGTTTTAGCCGCAGCAGATGCAATGGTCAAAGCTGCCGCAGTCACGATTGTGTATTATGGTCAAGCTGAAAGCGCTCGTTTGTTAGTCGCCGTCCGGGGACACGTTTCTGAAGTCAATAGAGCTGTTGAAGCCGGAATCGTAGCTGGAGAGCAAGTCAAGGTTGGTACAGTAATTACCTACTACGTTGTTCCTAATCCCCCGGAAAATGTGGAAACCATATTGCCAATCCATTTCACTGAAGAATCAGAACCTTTCCGTATGTTCTAAGCAATTTTGCTATCAAAATCTGTAGCGAAGCTTCGTACAATTAACTCGTAGTCCCCATATCGTTTATTCATACAGGAGATTAATAATGTCATTACAGGCAGTTGGAGCACTTGAAACGAAAGGTTTTCCTGCGGTGCTAGCAGCAGCAGATGCAATGGTAAAAGCTGGTCGAGTTACCCTTGTTGGTTATATCAGAGTAGGTAGCGCTCGCTTTACAGTTAATATTCGGGGCGATGTTTCTGAAGTAAAAGCTGCTATGGCTGCTGGTGTTGAAGCCGCAGAAAATGTTTTTGGCGGTACACTCGAATCCTGGGTAATTATTGCTCGTCCCCATGAAAACGTTGAAGCTGTTCTGCCAATTGGTTATACAGAACAAGTCCAAGGGTATCGAGAATCTGTAGAAAATCCGATTGTTAGATCGAACAATCGATAGATTCAACCCTCTGCGGGGAAATTCAAAACGAAGAATCCCCACAAATGAATTTATTGAGATATCTATTGTAAGGCTTCTGAACATTAAAGCTTTTGAGGGTTGCATTCTTTCTGTTTTTAGATTTTGCATAAGTTGAATTTTTAAGCAGAGGGAAAGCAAAAATCAGAGTCAATAGTCAAAATCAATATTGACTGTTGACTATTCATTTTTACTAATTTAAACGTTTTATATAACACCTTACTAAATATCCTTTTAAACACTAATTTACGTATATATATTTAGATAAAATAAAAATATGTTAAGAAATTTAACTTAATACTATTCAGTTAAAGCTCGCTCCTCCTCCCTAATTCCCCTTGAAAGGACGGAATTAAGCTCATTTTAAGAGGGTCGGAGGGCTCTTATAGAGCAAAATCTTATGAACACCAAGCGTATTAAGATTTAACTAAGTATTTGCCTACGTAAGGGATTGTAAAGGGTTGAAACTTATACGGGTGAAATAACGTCTGACAGTGAGTTAAATTAGATTCGTTCCTTGTATCTGTTACAAAATATCAGATTTCCCCGACCCATCTCGTGCAAAGGTGTATCCTCACCACTGCTAGGCAGATTTCTGTTCTTAGTTAAAAAACATAACTTTACAAAAAGCTTAAATTTAGATATTTGCTCTAAATGCTTCATTTACAAGGGTTTTGGGTATTTTGGAATTGAAAGGAAAACATCAATGTGGAAATTCCTGCATAATTTTAGTGAATTAAGACGTAATAAGAGTAGAAACACTGAGCTATTTTCATGAAACTCATGAAATCTGGGGCAGCTGCCAGTTAACAATTAGGTGGGATAAATGGGGGTTGTGATGCAAACTTCAAAATTGAGTTTCGAGGAATGCAATCTCAGTATGACAACAGATATGGAAAAACTGGCTTTAGATTGGCAAAAGCGCTTGGCTACTGAATGTCCAGAGCAAAATGAAGCTGCTAGGCAAAGTATTATTCTCTGGCTATTTGGATCTGACTCAAAACGGTTTGATCTGTTAAACCCGAAGGAACTTGAGATCGCCAAACAAGCGATGGAATATCGCTGGAGGATTTTACGTCAACGTTATTTGGGGTTTGGGCGAGAACGTGCTTATCGCAACTTGATAACGCGACTAGGGAGTTTAGTGACATTACGGAATAAAATTCAGACTTGGGTTTCCCTCAGCCGCGATCGCCAGCGCAGTGTGATGGATGTATTGCAAGAAGTACTCCAAGAATTACTGCAAACAGATGCCTATATGCAAAAACAAATGGCCGATCTTGCCAAATATACAAGCGATAGGCGATTGGCAGATGCTCTGCTATTTGCCAGTGTAGAAGAATATTGTCTGCGACCAGTACGCAATCAACCCTTATTAGCTTATCGGTTTGTAAATTACTTGCGTCGCACTCAGCGCGGTGGCTTAACCCAAGTGCCGGGTCGTGACATGATTAGACTGGTGTCAGAAGAAGTCCTCACCGACGACAGTGACAATCGAGTTAACTTAGTAGATAGTCAGGCGATCGCAGAATATCAAGAAACACAACAACTAGAAGAACAACAAGTCCTACGTCAGTCCGTCCAAAAAGAATTTGAAAATTATTTACAAGAAAATCTGGGAAAAGACGCAGTAGAATGGCTACGACTGTATCTGCAAGGTAAGTCCCAAGAAGAGATCGCCCAAAAACTGGATAAGCAGACTAAAGAAGTCTACCGGCTGCGAGAAAAAATTAGTTACCATGCTGTGCGTGTTTTTGCCCTCAAAAATAAACCAGAGCTAGTAGACAGCTGGCTCTCAATTTCCTTACAAGAACATAATTTAGGGTTAACGCAAAACCAATGGCAACAACTTGATGAAAAATTGACTCCTCTAGGGCGGCAGATATTAGATTTGCGGAAAGCAGGTAACTCAATAGAAGCAATAGCTCAACAGTTAAAACTCAAAACCCATCAAGTATTAGGCGAATGGACAAAAATTTATCTTGCAGCCCAAGCTTTAAGAACCCAAGAGTAGCCAATTCAGGCGGCGGGAGACAAGGCAAATGGGGAGTGGCGAAGTGGAGGAGTAGGGGATTAGGGTAAGAAGAAGTATTAATTATTTGCCCAATGCCCAATCCTCAGTATTATCCCCAATCTATCATCTAAAATTCATCTTCTACTTACGTCTACTTAAGTATATATAATTGAAATTTTAACAATCAAACAAAGTATCTTTATTAACTACTTACTCAATTAGAGGCAAAATATAAATAAACACCACGCAATCAAACCTATGTTGTCTTCCGAGGGCGAACTAAATGATACCGCAGCAAATGCACAGCAAATCCTAACTGCCACTCAAACTAGATGGGAGGAAGGAGGGGAACGCGAGCAAATGTTCCAACTAATTGATAATCTTTTATCCTTTGAAGCTTGCCTCTACCATCAGATTTTGCCCTTGGGATTAGAAGACAAAAACCTCTTGCTAGGTATGGTTTATCCACAAGACAGTGAGGCACTAGATTATGTAGGTCGCATTTTGTCTTATATCAATTGCACGATGGTGATTGAGGCGATCGCAAGCGACTCTCACCGCAGAATATTATCAGCCTACCTCAACCACAAGAATACATCTCAGCTAGACGCAAAACTTGTGCATGAGTCAACAGAGGACTTTCCCCAACACAATGCTGACAAACCTATTCCCTCTGTAAATGCCGACTCAGAATCAAATCAGCACCCCCTATTGATGGCGTTTCAGACACAAAAGCGTCAACATTCTGGACAGCGTGTAGACTTGCCTCCTATCCCAGAGCTAGATCAATCATCTCAAACTCTAAGGAGTCAAGAAGGCGAGACATCCGTTACAGTAGCAAACAATCTACCTATTTTGCCTACACAAATTCCTGAATTACTTACTTCCATTGAGTTGCTGCCAACACTACCACCCAAAAAATTACTAGAGGAATTACTAGGGCGAATTCTGGGTGGGGGAATAGGTCGGCTGTATTTAGAAAGACAAGCTTACGAAGGCAGGATACTGTGGAGTGATAATGGAATATTGCAGTCTGTGTTAGACCAGCTGCCGCTCTATGTTTTCCAAGGAGTACTGAACGAATTAAAGCGGTTTGCCTCCCTGCCTCTTACCACGCTTGCAGAACCAAAACAGGTAGAGAAGGAATATGTATATCAAAAAAACCGCTTGTTATTACGCTTGCGAGTTATGCCGGGAACCTATGGTGAAGAGGCAACACTCCAAGTCTTGCGGGGAGCAGCATTAAAATTCTATCAGCAACAACAATTGATGCGTCTGGGACGTGATGCTTTAGGAATTTCTCAGCAACTAAGTTTCAAATTACATGAACTACAAGAACGGCTTTTGTTGAATCCTATCCTTGACTCTCAGCAATCAGAGGCTTTAGCTACACTGAATCAATTAGTGAAAAATTTAGACCAACAGATCAAAATACTGGCAATACATAGCAATCCACCAACAGACAGCAAATTATAGGTCTGTCAGTGAAAGCGCTGATTTCGATCGCGTACATAATTGTTATGTTGTAATGAGACTTTAGACCGATCAACCTTATAAGGTTCATCTCAAATAAATACAAATTTTGCGATCGTACTCTGAGTAAGATTACGATTTAAACAAACTTATAGTATCAAAGTTAGTTTCCCGCTCTTGAATCCATTTGTTGCAAATATTTCATGCTAACTGAGGTTTTTAGTGAACTTTTCCCCTTGATGAGTACAGCCAACCCACAAACCTTAGAATGGCTGCTCAACGTTGCAATTGAACATGAATATCCATCGGGGCGAGCCGTTGTGATGGAAGATGCCTGGGGTAATGCCGTTTACTTCGTGGTTTCTGGTTGGGTCAAAGTCCGGCGTACTGTCGGAGACGATTCAGTAGCTTTGGCAATTTTTGGTCGTGGTGATTTTTTTGGAGAAATGGCAATTTTAGATGAATCTCCACGCTCAACCGATGTCATTGCCCTTTCACCCGTGAAGTTGCTTAGTATCTCCAGAGAGCGTTTTATTCAAATATTGTTTAAAGACCCACAGTTACATCACCGGATGCTGCAACTGATGGTGCGGCGATTGCGGCAAATTAACCAGCGATTACAAATGCGGTCTTCACCACCAGCAGTCAAACTCGCTCATACCCTAGTAACTTTAGGTGAAAGTTATGGTCAGGAATCAGACTTAGGAAGAGAAGTTTTTAACATTCCTTTTAAAGATTTAGCAGAGGTAACAGAAATCGGTGTTGAAGAAACCACCAAAATCATGGAAAAGCTGCATGAAAAAGGGTGGATCAAAATTGATAGCGCCAATAACATTACTTATCTTGTGAATTTCAAGCAGTTGATAAACTTGGCTGGCAAAGTGTGATTACTTTATCCGAGATAATCCATCATAGGTAGGGGTTGCTGAAAAAGAAAGAAAAGGTTGTACTGTCTTGGGAAATAAACAGTGTAATATACTTAGTCACAATATTGACTGCATCTTATGCTGTCGCGCATTCATCACCTAAATAATTGACGTAATTATCTCTTTCATCATCTGTAACTTTTTGATTACCTAGAATAACTTGAGATTTATCCCATGTTTTGGCGTAATTGTTCCAGAATTATTTATTAATTTCAACGTTGGATGGCTGCATTGGTAAATCCCGTTAGTCGTAGCGGTAATATCTAAATTGAACAAGATTAGTACTATATGAGCTTTTCAGAATTTTTTCTCAGAATTTCTTGAAACCACTCTTCAGTGCGATCGCCCATAGCTTCTAAAGAATATAGAGTTTCTGCTTGCTGGCGACAACTTTGTCGGTCAATTTCATCCAAATGCTTAATAGCTTCTACTAAACCTTGAACACTATCAGGTTCCACCAAAAAACCAGTTTTTCCTTCCTGGACAATTTCTGTTAAACCACCGCGACGATAAGCAATTAAAGGTACTCCACAAGCAAGCGCTTCTATTGCTACATTTCCAAATGCTTCTATCCAACGAGGAGTTACTAAAAGTGCTTGACATTTACCTAGCTCCTTTTGTAGCTCAAGCGTTGGTAAAAATCCTACATATTCTATAGGAGCATTAGGGTATTCTTGACAAATTTTTTCCCAATAAGATACATCCTGTTTTAATCCGAATATTTTCAATTTAATGCCAGTGATTTCTGCTGCTGCTACTGCATCTTCTAGCCCTTTCTCAGGAGCTATCCTACCTACCCACGCCAAGCTCTGAGTTGGTTTCTGGCAAAATTGATAAATAGATAAATCCATGCCATTTAACAGACAAATACACCGTTCTGCAAATGTGAAAGTAGCTGCCTGTGTTTGGCTGTGAACACCAATACTATCAGGAAAATTGATTGC
This sequence comes from Nostoc sp. UIC 10630, assembly GCF_010747425.1. Taxonomy (NCBI): domain Bacteria; kingdom Bacillati; phylum Cyanobacteriota; class Cyanophyceae; order Nostocales; family Nostocaceae; genus Nostoc; species Nostoc sp. UIC 10630. The sequence goes on along the minus strand of NZ_JAAGOG010000169.1, from coordinate 1,482 downwards.
TACTTGTTCAATAATCTCATCCATTACATCTGTCAAAGAACCCATACTGATCAGATGTGCGATCGGACAATTAAAAAATGGTGTTAAATAGAGTGGCAACCAATCATAAGCAAAATTAATAATCAAATCATAATCAGTTTGGACTTGACGAGCATAATCCCACATATTCGCTAAAACAGAATTTTTATGCAGCAAAATTGGATCGTTACGACTCTGATTTTGCGCTGGTATCTGTATTAGTTCACCGGGAATTTGTCTAATCGGTAATGAATTGCTGATAGATCCTTGCGGTGCAACAATTTCTAATTTATGTCCTCGCCGCAGCATCTCTGTAGCAATATTAGATAAAGTTAACTCTACTCCACCTCCCAATCCTGAACCTAGCGGGCCCATTGGAGTAGACATAAATAATAATTTATGGTACATTTCCGTCGTTAATCTATTTTTATCAACATCATTTTTTCAGCTAAATAACTTGTTTAGCGGGTTTCGCTATGGCTCCACCCAAAAAACATGTAATTAAATTCAACTTTGCTTGCGGTAGCAGCGAGTTGTAATTAAGTAAGGGTGAAAAACCTCTAAAAATTGACTCTGAAGTGTATTGAAAAATGTTTCTACTACTTTAGGCTCATCTAAATGGAAAGGAAATTCTTGATTAAAACCTTTAAAAAAATACCAATTCGCTATCATTTTACCTTCAGCATTTAAAGATTGATAAAATTCTAATAACTGCTGGCTAGGGTCTGGCAAATGTTCTAAAACATCAAAACACAAAATAGTATCAAATTTTTCTTTCGCGGGCATTTCAAGAGTACAAATTATTTTTTTATCCAGTCCCATTTTCTCTGCTCGATACTGAACAAAATCACGATTAATCGGATTTATATCATAATAAATAACTTGCTCCACTTGTGGACAAAGAGCAGCACCAAGGGCATGAGTTCCTATCCCTCCACCAAAATCTAACACTCTTCCTTGGGCACAATCTGCAATCAACTGCAACATATCTCCAATATAAGCATAACTTGATAGATGCCAAGCCCCCAATTCAAACAAGTAAAGTTCTCCTACTTTCTCACGATAGAAAGCAGTTGCTTCTTCCCAATTAAAATCTTTGCGTCCTAAATTTTTTATTTCCTCTTGTGCTGCTGTTAACTTTGTCTCGATGGTTTCTGGAGCTAAATTTAAAAAACCTTGTAAATGATGTTTGAAGTCAAATGAATTTTCTAAAAAGCTACTTAACAAAGAAGGCGCAGTAGAGTTTACCATAAAATTTATATCACAATGAAATCAACGTATTCTATTATAGAATAGATATATACCGCTTTGACTTATTAACACTTGTAAACATCGATAAAAAATGTAGTATATTTGAGCAATAGTTTCTAAAAAATAGGGATTTTCATGAAGATTGCCTTAGTTGCTGGAGGCTATATTCCTGCACCTCCCTTATCAAGTTCTATTTTGACTCTTATCCAAGAG
>NZ_JAAGOG010000168.1:0-17713 GCF_010747425.1 Nostoc sp. UIC 10630 | reverse complement strand
GTATATAAGTCAATTTTCTATTAATCTGAGAGTTTAAATGTACCACCATTTTAGTTTATGGTAATAATTGTTGGTTTTTACTTAAGATAATCAGATAATAGGTAGCAATGACAGCACAATTCTTCAATACAGATCAGCCATTGCGGTCATACAAAGTTAGACGAATTTTGCTAGTTGAAGACCATTATCTCAATAGGTTGTTACTGAGTGACTATCTAAGTTACTGTGGGTACGATGTCCAAAGCTTATCTGAAGGCTCTAATTTTTTCGCGACTATAGATAAATTTAAACCAGATTTAATGTTATTAGACTTAAAATTACCAGATATTGACGGTTATTCGCTCTTAAAACAAGTCCAGAAAAAACCTGACTTGTCAAAAATACCTATCATTGTGGTTTCCGCTTTTGCTTTTAAAGCAGATAAAGAATTAGCTATGAGTTTAGGCGCACGCCGATATTTTGTCAAACCTCTAAAACTCAAGGATCTTATACTTACAATTGAAAAAGAGTTGACTTGTTGCCATAGATAGAGTTTTTACTTGGCATACCTTTATTCGGCTTTTTGCTCTTCAATGAACTCTTCAACTTGCTGACTAATATGTTGTACAGAAGTGCCAATTGTTAAAATTTTATTTTGTACTTGTGCTAACAGCAAAACTGCGGTTTGCAGCTCATTGAGCGTTTCAGCCATAGCTTCACGGTACTGAGCTTCAAAGTCTTGTAGGTTCATAATTTAATTGTTACCTTAATTATTATCATAACTATATTTATAATCATATTCGTAAATATAACTTCCTAAATCCGTTAAATCGCTTAATGTTATAAGTTGAATTGATAATCAAAACTGCTGTTTATTGGTAATTAATCTCGCTGCATTTATATCAGCATATATTTGAATTTTTGTTAATTTTAACTAAGAATATATAAAGCTAATAGTTCCATAAAATAAAGTTTTAAATAATAAAATTTTGTATCTATTAAAATATTAATTATAGATTCAAAAAGCCAAGTTTTGATTCTGGCAGTAACAGATGACAACTAAGGTAATAGCTACATAAACTCTTATCTGCTCCAAAATTGTGATATGTGCAGCAAGGCATCTACTAAACTGTGATGGAAGTTACTTACCTTGCTTTACAAGGGGATTTTGCCCCAAGTCTTGTTGGTGGCAGGATTTACGCCAGCTCGTAAACTAAGCAAGGTGGGGGTACTCCATTGGATAACTTGTAGGTAGCCGCAGAAGTATCTATAGACTAAAAATATCTTTACTTTATATTTAATTGATAATTACTCTATGAAATCGGCACGAAAAAAGAATTTTTCTTAAAATAGAGAAAGATTAGCTAATTTTGGTTGTGACAATATCTACTCAAATACTACCACTGGTTAAAGAGCCGGAACGACTGGAAAATCGTCTAGCCGAAATTCCACCGGAACCGGGGGTTTATTTCATGCGGGACAACAGCGATCGCATTATATATATAGGTAAGTCACGTAAATTGCGATCGCGTGTTCGTTCCTATTTCCGCGATGGCTACAACAAGACTGAACGCATTGCCACGATGGTTAAGTTAGTGACAGAAATTGAATTCATCGTCACTGATACTGAAGCCGAAGCTTTAGCGCTAGAAGCTAACTTGATTAAGCAGCACCAGCCATACTTTAACGTGCTGCTCAAAGATGATAAAAAATATCCCTATCTCTGCATTACTTGGTCAGAAGATTATCCCCGAATTTTTATTACCCGTAAACGTCAATTCGGCAAAGAAAAGGATAAATTTTACGGGCCTTATACTGATGCTGGTTTATTGCGAGAGATTGTCCGTATCTGCAAGCGCATCTTTCCTCAGCGACAACGACCTCAACCACTTTTCAAAGACCGTCCATGCTTAAATTATGATTTAGGGCGTTGTCCGGGTGTGTGTCAAAAGCTGACTTCACCAGAAGAATATCGCAAAATTGTGCAAAAAATAGCGATGGTCTTCCAAGGGCGAACTCAGGAATTGATTGATATTTTGACTCAACAGATGAATACAGCAGCTGAGGACTTGAACTTTGAATCAGCAGCGCGGATTCGCGATCAAATTTCTGGGTTAAAGTCGCTGACTGCTGACCAAAAGGTATCTTTACCAGATGATACAGTTTCACGGGATGCGATCGCACTGGCAGCTAACGAAGAACACGCTTGCATTCAACTATTCCAGATTCGCGCTGGGCAATTGGTAGGGCGTTTAGCTTTTGTGGCTGATGCTCATGCAGAACCAGGAGCTATTTTACAACGAGCTTTAGAGGAACATTACCAAACTGCTGACTCGGTGGAAATACCCTTAGAAATTCTGGTACAGCATGATTTACCAGATAGCGACATATTGGCGGATGTCTTAACTCAAAGTAAAGGAAAAAAAGTCACGATTTTGACTCCTTTGCGGCAAACTAAGGCAGAATTAATTGAGATGGTAGAGCGAAATGCTCAGTATGAATTGCAAAGAATGCAGAAATTTGGCGATCGCAATCACCAAGCAATGCAAGATTTAGCGACCATTCTCGATTTACCAGATGTACCCCATCGCATCGAAGGTTATGACATTTCCCACATTCAAGGGTCAAATGCTGTAGCTTCCCAAGTTGTGTTTATCGACGGTTTACCCGCCAAACAGCATTATCGCCACTACAAAATTAAAAATCCCACTGTGACAGCGGGACATTCAGATGATTTTGCTAGTCTTGCTGAAGTTATTGGGCGACGTTTCCGTAAGTATGCGGAAGATCCACAATTGTCACGTTTGGGTAATCCAGATTGGCCTGATTTAATCATGATTGATGGTGGTAAAGGTCAGTTATCTTCAGTTATCGCCGTTTTGCAAGAGATGAATTTATTAGAAGACTTGCGAGTTGTGAGTTTAGCAAAGCAGCGAGAAGAGATTTTTTTACCGGGAGAATCTAAACCCTTGTCAACTGATGCAGAACAACCAGGGGTGCAATTGTTGCGGCGGCTACGAGATGAAGCACATCGGTTTGCAGTCAGTTTCCATCGTCAGCAACGCAGTGATAAATTGAAGCGATCGCGTTTAGATGAAATTCCTGGCCTAGGACATCATCGACAAAAGCAGTTACTAGGGCATTTTCGCTCAGTTGATTATATTCGCCAAGCAACAACCCCACAACTCGCTGAGGTTCCAGGAATTGGACCGCGTTTAGCTCAAGAAATTTACGATTATTTTCATCCTGCTTGAGGAAACCAATAGTTTGTCAAATTTCAATTAATGGGTAAAAATTTTGTAGTAAATAATTGAGTGCTTAGACAATAAAATCGCATCTCTTGCCTTAACCGAACCGTATTGGTTCCACTCTCACACAGAATTCAGTCAAGGTTGTCTGCGAATATTTAAGATGTGTAAATACCGTAAATTTACGGTATCTCACAAGTATGCTAATTTTAATTAAATTATTTTATTAGAATTTAACGTCATCAATCTTGCTAGTAAATATTAACTAAATCTTAAGATAGAAATTTTGTGACTAAAGATACAGTAATTTATTGGTTTTAATTTTTGAATACAAGAACGGCTTTTTTTGTATTAGTCTGAAATGACTATAAATAGGGGTCTCTCAAGGCATTCGTCATAGGGATCAGTAAATCACTAAGCGGGATTTAACTAAAAAATAATTTATGTATCTAAAGTAGGAGGGTAAGATCACTTAAATTCTAGGATAATATACAAAGATATCGAAAATTTTCAAACCTGAAATTTTGTTTAAAATAATCAGCCAATATTAAGGTCGTTTGTTAAGTTGGGTCAAACCAAAATTATTGCTACTTAAAGCTGGCAGTTTTCTCCAATAAAAATAAATTACAACCAGGGGTTTTAAAATGCAGACAGTACAAAAGATTTACTGCCCAAATTGCGGTTGCCAAGCAGAACGTTATTATATTTCTGATAGTCAATTAACTCGAACACAATGCTCTAGTTGTGACTACTTGATGATTAGTTGTACTCGTACTGGCAAAGTCATTGAGGCTTATGCACCAGGAATTTATGCACAACGCTAGATAATAAAAATTAAAAATTGGAGAATGTTTTCTCTAATTTTTAATAATAAAGTCACTTATGATAAATTCTGAAGGCTTTACAAGTTCTTATTCTGTTGTCTGAGTTGTTGCTGTCGTCTCTGTTGTTCTAATCTAAATTCTTGTTGTTGTCTAATTTGTTGATCTTGTCTGAGTTGTTGATCTTGTATTCTCAGTTGTTGCTGTCGAGAAAATTCTTGCTGTTGTATTCTCAGTTGGTCTTGTTGTAGTCTAAATTGTTGCTGGCGGAGCATTTCTTGCCGTTGCCGTGTAAATTCTTGCTGTTGTATTGTCTGTTGTGATTGTAGTAGTTGAGGTTGTTGAAGGTTTTGCCGTAGCCACGTTTCCCTCATTCGTTCTTGTGTTTGCTGATTTTGCTCTTCTTGTTGTTGTCTGATTCTTTGTTGAAATGAATCTTGTTGTTGCCTAATTCTTTCTTCAAATGAATCTTGCGTCTGGGGATTCGTCTGAATTATTTGTGCATTAGCAGGAAAACTAATCGATAAAGCTTTTGCAAGCACAATCAATAGTAGCCATGCCTTAAATAGCGACAAGCGATTTAACATAAAGTTATTTCCTCATTGTTATAGGTTGGGTTTAGCGATCGCTAAACCCTTAAAATTTCAACACAATTACCCTATACAAGATAAATACAGGGGCTTGGAATAGTTCACTAAAGCTAATGTTTTATTTACCGTTATGGGCTTGCGCGATACTTACGTCTGACTACCCAACGTGCTTAATATTCTTCAGTCCATAACTTTTTCTAAATATCAGTGCATTGAGAATAGCTTGCTAAATCAAGGTTATATCTAGTGCATTATGTTGATTTTGCATAAACTCTCGCTTTTCATATATTCATTACTAATTAAATTATACATTCAAATTTTTTACATGGGTTGCCGGATTTCCCTAATCCATCTACCTGGTACAGTTAAATTACGAAGCTTTTCAAGTAATTGAACTACACCATTTCCTGCTCTCTATCGCTCGTCGTAGCTTAAATAGCTGAAAACTTCTTTAAAAAAGGATTTCAGGCGATTCTACACCATAGATAAACAGAGATAATTTCTTTAGATATATCTATGTTTATCTGCGGTTTGATATTCATTCATCGAATTGACTGCAACAAGTTTAATTTTTACTTGCTCTCAATTGACCGCAAGCAGCATCGGCTTCTAAACCACGGGAATAACGCACACTAACAGCAGTATTTTGTTGCTTAAGGACGTTGACAAATGCTTCAATGCGATCGCGGTTGGGGCGTTTGTAGTCCACTTCTTGAATGGGGTTGTAAGGAATCAAATTCACATGACTTTGAAATCCTCGCATACATTTTGAAAGTTCTAATGCGTGTTCTGGTAAATCGTTGACACCAGCCAAGAGAACATATTCAAAGGTAACGCGCCGTCCAGTGATTTCTACATATTCTCGACATTCAGCCAACAACTCTTCTAGAGGATAGGCGCGGGCGCTGGGGATGAGTTTTTCTCGCAGTGCTTGGTTGGGTGCGTGGAGACTAACCGCGAGAGTGATTTGCAAATTATTTTGCGCGAACTGACGAATGCGATCGCGAATACCAACTGTAGAAACTGTAAGCGATCGCTGTCCGATACCAATATCTTGATTTAAAGATTTCAGGGCTGCTAGGACATTCTCAGTATTCAACAACGGTTCACCCAGTCCCATAAACACGACATTGCTAACCCGTTGCTGAAAATCTTCTTGCACAGTTAACACCTGATCGATAATTTCATGCCGTGCTAGGTTACGCTTATAGCCTCCCTTACCAGTAGCGCAGAAATCACACGCCATTGGGCAACCCACCTGAGTAGAGACACAAACTGTTAGACGGGCTTTTGGGCCTTCTCCCCTTTCTGCAAAGGTGGGGATACCAACAGTTTCAATAATTTGGCCGTCTGTTAATCGTAAAAGATATTTGACTGTGCCATCAGGAGCCACAGAGCGGTAGTGTAAAGTTGAGCGCCCAATGGGGACTTCGGCTACTTCGGCACGCCATTGCTTAGAGAAGACAGAAATATCAGCTAGCGATCGCACTCCCTTATCGTAGATCCATTCATGCAGTTGCTTTCCTCTGTAAGCAGGTTGTCCTTGTTGCTGCACCCAAGTGCTTAACTCCGCCAGAGAAGCACCGAGAAGGGGAGGGATTAATTCTGATTTTTCTGGGTTGTGTGAGTCAACCTGAGATACAAGAGGCGTAGCAGACATAAAAAAATCAAGAGTTGATGTAGGATCTCTATCCTACACCTGCTAGATCGAGTTAGTCTTGACCAAAGAAAACAGGGAATTAACCAAAGGTTGTGCCGTTCCAGCCCCACATTGCACCTTTAGCGTCTGCAAACTCGATGTAAATCCGATTTTTCGGCACACCTAGAGTTTGGTTAATCTGCTGGCAAAAGTCTTGACTCATCGCTGCGGTTTGGTCTGGCTTCATTGTGCCAATGCTCTTAATTTCAATGTAGCAAACCGGTTCTGTATTTCCTGCAAAAGTCATAGGAATTTCTGGCTCAAAAGCAGTCATTACATAAGATTCTGGTTTTCCCAAATGTTTCGCTAACTTGGCAGATAGATTTAAAAGCATTGACTCAATTTCAGCTTTTTGAGGAGCAGATGCAGAAGTTTGCACTTTAATTACTGGCATAGTACCGAATTAGAAATTTGAATTTTATTCACACTGTTAAGTTTACCGAACCGTAGACCAGACAAGGGGCAGTTTTCCCAATCCCCAATTCCCAATTCCCAATTCCCAACATTTAGTTATGAGATGAGCGAAACAGGTGATTATGTTCGGGATGATATAAACGCGATCGCCCTTTTGCTGTCGAGAGGGCTGGACTGATTATATAAAGCGTAGTACGAATTAATTCTTCTTTATGAGTACATTCCGCCATTTCATTCAGGGGGACAACCCTGATTTTTTCATCCGGCCATCCGATGCGAAAGCAGATTGCAATGGGGGTTTCGGCTGGATAGTGTTGGAGTAGTTTGGCTTGAGCATTTTCGACGTGACGCGCACTGAGATATAAGCAGAGGCTAGCCTGATGTGCAGCAAGAGTAGCTAATTCCTCATTGGCTGGGACTTCTGTACGTCCACTAATACGGGTCAAAATGATAGTTTGGACTAAACCAGGCACAGTTAGTTCTACTTTGAGTTTGGCAGCAGCAGCTTGAAAAGCGCTGATGCCAGGTATGACTTCAAAAGGAATATTTGCCTCAGCGAGGAGGTGCATTTGCTCGTGAATGGCGCTGTAGAGACTAGGATCGCCAGAATGGAGACGGACTAGAGATTTTTGCTGCGATCGCACCCTATCGATCATAATCGGCAAAATCTCTTCTAAAGTCTGATTCGCAGTTCTAATTATCTCCGCATCTTTTCGGCAAAGTTCTAAAATCTGTTCGGGTATTAGAGAATCAGCAAATAAAATCACATCAGCAACAGCCAGTAGTTTCTGCGCCTTCACCGTCAATAAATCAGGATCTCCAGGGCCTGCTCCGACAATATAAACAGATGGTTCTATAGCATATAGTGTTTTTTTATAACTTAGGTTTTCTGTATATTCACTTTTAAAAGAACCCACGGCAATCCCTCAAAAAACTTTTTTGATATTTTCTCAGTATCTTTCCGGATTCACCCTCTTTCCCTAGTAGAGAGTAATGGTAGATGCACCCTGGTTAAGCCCTAGAAAATATTCTGGGGCATTTTTTATTTTTGGATATCGGGAATTGGGCATTGGGCATTAGTTATTATTCTTTCTTCCTCTGCTTCCCCTGCCTCCCATGCTCCCCCTGCCCCCTGTTCCCTCACTTGGTGCGATCGCTATTTCGTCTCAGATTCTTTTCTAGTAACGAAACGCTACCAATACCTTGAAGAATACCACGACCGATTAAACCTAAACCACGACCAATGATTTGGGTAAGAATGAAGACTATACCGCTACCTAAAAAAGATAATAGTGATTTTAAACGCGGTGCGATCGCATCACTAAATTCTAAAAGTAAAGTCACTATTAAAGGAATATTAGAAAGTTTTGCTAATTCCTGATTCCGAGGAGCATAAACTGAAGTTTTGGCAATACCACGAGGAGCAATGACAAATAGATCGTAGCGACTTTCAAAAACTGCTTTTGGCTCTTCTATATAATTAATTAGACGATACTTCCACGATAAATCATTTCTAAACCGTTCAATCTCTCTGGTGGAAATAAATTGTCTGCCATATAAATTTTCCTTCATAATTTCCACATCTGCTAAAGAATTTAACAGTGGTTGTACTACTCCATTCGCTACCTGAATCAACAAGTTCTCTAAAATCATCAATGCTTGGGACTTGGCTTCATTGCCTAATACAGGATATGACGTATTATCAATTCTCAATTCTGTTTGAAAGATTAGATAAGAATACAACTCAATAACTAGCGGAATCTTGTTGAGAATATCTCTTTGCACAACTTCTAGATTTTGCAGTAAAAAATTAACAATTCCTATATTCTGATTTCCTATTTTTATTCGAGAAAATTTTCCAAAAAAATCTGTAATCGCTGCTTGCCATAAATCGCGCAATAAGATATTTTTTACCTCATACAATTGATTTACATCAAGTTGAGAAGAACGCAATTCATCCAATTGTTCAGTCAATTTTTGCAGGATAAGATAAAGCAATTCCCGCTTTTTATCTTCACGAAAGATGTCAATTTCTAAAGGTAAATCTGTGACATTTTGCAAAGGAAATTGAAGTTTGGTAATGCAAGATGCAAACAAGTTAAATTGTACTGTTCCTAGACTAAGTAAAGGTAAAACAGTTTGCCGTGGCTGAATGGCACTACTCAATGAAGGGGTAAAAGGTGGCTCATCAGCAATCGGAATATCTTCCTCTTGCCTTTCTTGTGATGAAATTAACAACCGATTTAGCAACCAACGAGCTGCTAGCAGTTCTCGCCTCTGTCCAGCTAAAACTGCCCGATCTAATATTGGTAATCCAGGAACTTGTAATTGTGCTGTGACTGCGGCTAGGGTAACGTCAATGTAAGTAATTCCTGACAAACGTAAATTATTTCGCTGTCTATAAAAAGGGAGTGGGGAGTGGGGAGAGACGCGATTAATCGCGTCTGTATAAGAGTTAGGAGTTGCGTTCGCTTCCGTATCTCGAAACCAATATTCACCACCATCTGCAACTTCTTGCATGGCAGCGACTAACTCAGGAAGTGGTGTACCCTTGGGGCAGTAGCCATTTACACCAATAGATTTGGCCGCTAATAGTAGTCCTTGTTCTTGTACAGAACTAAGAAGCAGAATTGGCAGGTTGGGATATAAGGCTTTGAGTTGCCGACAGAATTGTAAACCTAGCTGCTGGCTGGTGATGGAGCGACCATTACCGAATTCTAAAACGACCAAATTCACCTGTTTAGGGTCTTCTTGGGCAATTTCTGCTAAAATCTGCAAGGCAGTGGTATCAGTTTCTACTACTCCTGTTACTTCCAGGTTCGGAATTGCTTCCAAAGCTACCCGTAATCCCAAACGAAAAATTGGGTCTTGGTCGAATAACAATAATTTTAAAGGGCGATCGCTCATAGTCTACTCAATTACACAAGCACTGTTTTTTACCAATCAGAAAACAGCTTTGATACAAAACTTTGTCTCCACCTATTGTTACCTGTTTTCGCAAACTGAATAAATGGATCATAATTGCCATAAGCAGCCGTCACTGTGTAATTAAATGAACTTGAGTATTCGGCACTGGTTAGCAGAACGCTATATCGCAATCAATCAAATCAGAGGATTTTCGGCGGGGCAATTGGCAGGTATTGCCTACCGGATTGTTCAGGATATGGAAGTCAAAAGCCTCATGCCTTTTGATATCTGTACCTTGGTAGAGGTTTTAGAACTGCCTTTAGGGATTGTTTGGGAAGAAATCAGTCTGATTTCGCAGTTAACACAAAACCTGTTGCGTAGCCTCAGCCAGAAAAAACCGTTAAAACGTAACGAGGGCACATGGCTAGCGTTCCAAATTGCCTATCTCCAGGCTTTGCAAGCAATTCTAGAGCAGGAAGCAAGCCTAAAAAGACCGTGGTTAGATCGGGCAAGTATACCAATCCAAGCGCAAGTACTTAAACAAGACTTTGGTAAACTCATCCTCCAAGATTCGCAACTGCAAGGATTGTTGAAAACTCTCAGCCCAGGTAAATTAACTGATACACAAGCGGAACAAGCACTGTCTCTGATTGCAGATTCTTTACTGGTGCAACAAATAAATCATGCTGTCATCGCTTGGTTTGTTGCCAATGGTGCAGAAGAATATGAAGCTAAACTCTTAACACAGCGTTTAGTTCACTCACTTCCTGGTGACATACTCGTAGTGGTTACTGAAAATGCTGCTCCTTTAGCCCAACTGCAAAAGTTTTTCCGTTTGGGAATTTCATTAGCCCCCAGTTTTATCGCTCCAGAAGCTGGTTCTACAGTTGGTGAGAAAATTGACTTGCACCGAGAACATTACCGTGCAAGTTTGATTAAAAACCTCAGTATGCCTTTACTTATAGAATCCTTTACCCTCAAGGATATCTATGTGCCACAAAAAGGCTTACCAATAGAGGAAAGTATTTCTGATGTGGATAAAAAAGCTGTTAAGTCAGTTGATTTAAAAACATGGGCGCAGCAACAGTTAGCCGATCTAGAAACGATCGCTGTCATTGAGTCGGAACCTGGTTTTGGAAAAACCAGTTTTTGCCAACTTTGGGCAGCAGAGATAGCGCAAGAAGTTTACCCTATTTGGATGCCTATAGTAATTAGGTTAAAAGATGTAACTTATGGCAAGACTTTAATCGAAACTCTAAATTCTGCTTTTGATGTTAATCTTTCAACCTGGTTAGAGCAAGAAAATATTCCTTGTCTGTTGCTGCTGGATGGTTTGGATGAGCTGCCTCCTTCTGCTTATGGTGTAAGGGCAAAAGCAATTTTTGTTCAGCAACTACTGAACTTCCAATCTCAACATAGACACAAAATTGTATTAACGAGCCGCTCAACAACATTACAGGAAATCGCCCCAGAAATCCCCCTACCATTGAAGCGAATTATCATTCAACCGTTGGATGTGGACGAATTCAAGCAATGGTTTCAGCAGTGGGCAAAAGTACAATCGTTGGCGATCGCTCAAAATTTCTTTACATTCTTAAAACAGTCAGGTTTATTTGCCAGCCAATCAAGGTTTTCAGAATTATCTACCCTTGTTCGTCAACCCCTAATGTTGCATTTATTGGGGATTTTACACCGCGAAGGACTGCTAAATGATGAAGTATTACAACTAGCTGTTAATACCCCAAAGTCTTCTGTAGTATGGGAAATTTATCATCGCCTAAGTCGATGGTTGTTGGGCTATCCGCTAACTGGTGGGATTAAAACGATGCTGCTGCGCTCAGGATCGGCTCATATCCACCGGACTCCAGAAGCGATCGCTAATTTACTTGCTAATCGTCATCCCCAAGATTTACTCGATCAAATGCAAGCGATCGCTCTGAAAATTTTACACTCGCAACGTCATCAAATTAATTTGGCTGGTGAATTTAACACTCTACCAGGATTTTATTTTAAAATTCGGGACTTAGAAAGCTCAGAAAAAACTAGTTTAATTGAGTTTTCGCATATTAAGTTAGGAGAATTTCTTTGTGCTAAGGCTGTAACTGCTGAGTTGAAGTTATTAACTCAGTGCCAAAATGAGGCTTATGGTTCCCTCACTTTTGTAGTTGATTCTCCCAATAGCGTTGCCCAGCATATTTACAATTTACTCGGTTATGGGATAATGAGCCAGGAAATTGAAGAATTAGCGATCGCAATTTTACGCCGCGAACAAAAGCACAAGTTTTCTTTTGAAGTTTTGTTTCAACGTCTTTTGTCTTTCTGGCGTGCTTACTGTCAAGGCTATTGGTTAGACGAAGGGATCGCCCACAAAGCTTGGACTCATTTCCACGCACTACAAAACCCGGTGAATGTTGAGCAAGTCAATGCTGCGGTGGGATTGAATGTATTTTTATTGCTTTGTGCTTGCTATCGAGAAACCAAAATCCCTTTTTGGCCTTGTGGGAATCCGCTCAATTTAACAGAATTCAATCCAGAAGCTTTAAGTGCGCTAATTGCTAGAACAAGCGTTCTCCACAAAAGTGCCTTTGCAACCCGAATCAAGTCTCTGGCTGGACTCAATTTATCGGGAGCCTCTTTGTTGCAAGTAATGTTAACTGGGATAAATCTTGAGCAGACAAACTTATCCAATGCGGAGTTAATTGGGACTAATTTGGCTGGAGCCAATTTGCAACAGGCTAATCTGACAGGCGCAAACCTTCAACAAGCTAACCTTACAGATGTAAACCTCGAACAGGCTAACCTGACAGGTGCAAATCTCCAACAAGCTAACCTTACGGGAGCAAATCTTAATTCGGCCGATCTCACCAACGCCTGCTTCTTTGATGCCATCCTTACTGAGGCTGGCAAAAAATTAGCTGCTGATAATGGTGCCTTGCTGTCTAAAGAGTCGTTTCAAAGACTGAAAAATTTGCGTAGTTTACCGCCACAGGCATCGCAGCAACCCTTCTTAAACACCATCCAAATTACGCCAAACACAGATCAAAATTGGAATAAACCCCCTGCGAGCGGACTAATTGAAAGCTCCGAAGGCACAATTTTACCCGTAGGTTTCTACGATGATGATGTCGATGATGAAACAGTTTTTGGCAATAATTCTATTGAGGAATAGGGCTTTAGGTAAAACGGTTCTGAGTGCTGTTAGCAGTAGCGGGGCGTTTAGCCCATGCTGAGTGCTGAGTGAAGAGTTAGGAGTTACGAATTCTCCCCCTGCTCCCCTGCTCCCCTGCCTCCTCTGCCTCCCCTGCTCCCTACCCTTCTTCAGGGTTACGGTAGCCAACAAAGTTAATACTGTAGTCAGTAATTCGCACTCCTGTTTCTTCTTCAATTTTGCGGAGCAAATCTTCTGGTAGTTCCACATGAACATCAAGAATTTGATTTGTATCCACACAGTTAATATGACTGTGAGAGTCACTTATATTGCCATACAAACGCCCATCACAGCGTTCAATACATTCAATAATGCCTTGACTAGATAATGCTTCTAAATTTTGATAAACAGAGGTATGGCCGATCTCTTTACCTTCTTGATTCAAGCGATCATAAATCTCTCTAGCAGAAAGATGTTCATTTGCTTGCCAAAGTAATTCCAAAATAAAGCGACGCTGACGACTGACGCGCATACCCAGGATTTGACACCTATCTAGCGCATCTTCTAGAGAACGAATTGGTTTTGTTGAAATTGTTTGTTTTTGCATATTACAGCTTGTTAACTGTTAAGGGAATTTTCCCACTTTAATTTTTATTGTTTATTTAATATATGCAATAATATTGCACACCATTGTTCTACCTGTACTTGTATTTTGGCTTGTGATGCTTCGGAAGTAACAGGGGCGATAAATAACGATCTATTTTTTGCTTGCTGATGGCTACTTTGTCAGACCTTAATCTAAAACAAACTCATTACAACTTTAACTTAAAATTGCTGGAAATGTCCACTTTGGGGCAGGTGTTGGCTAGAGGCAATAGGAAAGAAGGCAAGAGGCAATAGGCAATAGGAAAGAAGGCTTTTTGAGTTGTATGGAGTTTTTTCACGCAATCAAATATGAGTCCTATAGGACTAGTATTTGATTTTTGAAATGCACGTAGTGGACTGTCTACACAAAATAGTGCATTAGACGTAGGTTGGGTGGAGCGGAGCGCAACCCAACATATATCAGGATGTTGGGTTACGCAAAGCCTCCAACCCCACTTGCTACAACGCGGGGAACCCGCGCAACGCAGTGGCTCCCCAACCTACAATTTTTTTGCAACATTTTAGCCTAGACAGTCCATTACAAGACTATCAAGATTTTTTCAGAAATCAAATATGATTCCTATATATGTAAACAATGTAATAATTTTTAGTTAAATATGCGTATTTATCGCAAAAAGGAAAGTAATATTTAAGTAATATTTAACCGTAGAGATATCCGATTTACATGAATAGTGTAGGTGTAGCCCACCATAGACATCGCTAGTGGCTCATATCAAAGCTAGCAACTAGATACATATTTTTTATAACCAGCAAAACTAAGTAAAAGTATCAAATAAATTTGATAAGTTCACATTTGTTTCTAAACTTTGTATGGGTTGACCAAAATTATTAGCAAAAAAGTATTAGTAAATACCAATTAATTTCTCAAGGTCAATGTAGCGTCAATCCCTGAAAGCTGCTACTGTAGATTGTCGATCCTAAAGTTGAGCAAAAAGAAAGTGGCTGCTGAGTCAAAGACAATTGCGATCGCACTCAATAATGACTTCATTAACAATCTGGATCTGTCGCCTGCCTCAACGGTGATTGAACAAATGCTGCAAGATGGGGCCGCATCCCATGAACAGCAGCTACGCTTTGATATCAATTACGATCTCGAACCTGGCGATCCACGGGAACTCTCAGAAATTCCAGAAATACGGCTGTGGTTTGTGCGCCTAGATGCCAAATACCCCTGGTTAGCATTTTTACTAGATTGGAAAGCTGGAGAATTTGCTCGTTATGCCGCCATGCTAGTACCACACCAGTTCAGTTCCCAAGATGGCATTCAGTACAATCCCGAAGCCTTAGAAATATTTTTGATGCACAAAATCTTTGTTTTAGGTGATTGGCTCAAACAGCAGGATATACCCAGCCTCTCGCGGTTAAAGTCTATGGCTCAAATGCTGGGTTATGAATTAGATGATGCTTTTTTTGAGATATTTTGAGATATTTTAATAAGAATTCAGGAGTCAGGAGCCAGAATTCAGAACAGGGTTAAGCGACTGGTGGATAGCGTAGCATCTCATAGAGAACGTCTTGATTCTGACTTCTGTATTCTTCTTCAATACTGAAATAACCGCAAAATCTAGCTGTCACAACCAGGTTTTGCGGTCATTCAACAAACGCATGACTACATTTAGATATCCAATAGACTAATTGCAGAAGTTGGGACAAACTGCTGGTTTAACCACCCCAGATTTTCTCTAAAACTGCGTTTGGTGAAACATCCGCTGTTTTTCCCGTGGGGGATGCAATAGCTAAGAATTTATCGTTTTTCGGCAACAACTTAGCTGGATCGGTGGGCCCAAATAGGGCGATGGTATAGGTTTGGACTGCAACACTCAGTTGTAGTGCTGGACTATCAGTAGACAACATCAAATTTGCCCCGGCAATCATCGCAGTTAACTTGCCAATATCATCTGGGGCAGTCACCTTGATATCTGGAGAAGACCCCAGAAGCGATCGCACAAACTGTTCATCGCCAATTCCCTTAACAACCACCACAGGCAGGTCAGGCTGCTTGTCTTGGAAACCTTGAATAATTTGATGCCAACTTTCGACAGGGTAGATTTTATCCAGTTCTTTAGCCTGAGATAACTGGCCAGAACCGCCATGAATCAAGATATAGCCTGTTTCATGCACCCCTAAGCGTTTCTGTTCTTTTTGTGCCCACTCAATATCTGGTTTGGGCACATTTACTGCTAACTCTGGGACAGGACTATTTATTTCCAATGGTTGCAGCAAATCGTGATATACTGCCGCCGCATACTGGGATGCTTTAAATGGCACAGCGTGGGTCAGAAAAACCGAACCATTGCCTTTGTAGCCAATACGTATGGGAATTCCCGTCAACCAGAGCAAAAGACTAAGCAACCAAATTTGCTTAACAACAATGACAACATCGTATTCGCGATCGCGAATTGTCCCCACCAAGTTACCCCAATCTGCCAGACTATTACGGTCGTTAAAATCAAAGTTCAGCACCTCGTGAACTGACTTGCTCACTCGGTAGGCAGCCTTTGACCGGGGTTCAACAACGACATCTATCTGAGCGTCAGGGTAATTGCGCTTCAGGTCATCTAGAGTCGGAAAGAAGAGAATTTGGTCGCCAATTCCGCCAGGTACAAGGGCTACTACTCGCATAATATTTATTGACGCTTACTCGCTCCCTATTTTAGGGGAAAATATATAGCTTAAAGATTGAGGAATTCTGTGTATTTACTAATTCCAGCTGCGGGAATCGGAAAAAGAATGGGTAGTAACCGCAATAAACTCCTGCTGAAAGTGCGATCGCAACCAATTATTGCTTGGACTCTATTAGCCGCAGAAGCTGCCAATACAATCAGTTGGATCGGGATTATTTCTCAGCCTACCGATTGGCCAGACTTCAGAGCAATTCTCGCCGATCTCAAGCTCACTAAACCAGTGGAATTTATTCAAGGCGGCTCCACGCGTCAAGAATCTGTTTACAATGGCTTGCAGGCTTTGCCAGTAGCCGCAGAGCAAGTGTTAATTCACGATGGCGCTAGATGTCTCGCCACACCAGATTTATTTAACTCTTGTGCCCAAGCCATTCGCCACTGCCCCGGTTTAATTGCTGGTGTACCCGTCAAAGACACAATCAAAGTTGTCGATCAACAAGGCATAATTCAAGAAACACCCGACAGACAAAAATTGTGGGCGGCACAAACTCCCCAAGGATTTGATGTCAAGTTGTTGAAACAGTGCCACGCCGAAGGTGTCCGTCAAGGTTGGGAAGTAACTGACGATGCCGCTTTATTTGAAAAGTGCGGCATCGAAGTCCGAATTGTTGAGGGAGAAGAGACAAATTTAAAAGTGACGACTCCCCAAGATTTAGCGATCGCAGAATTTATTCTCACAACTAGAGGCGTTTGAGGAATGGGGAATGGGGAATGAGGAATGGGGAAGAAGAACTATTGATTCTTGAGCCATACCCTATGCCCAATGCCCAATCCCAAATTTGAGGGCTAACAATATTTTGACAATTTACGATATAATGCCACACACTTGTTGATTGTTAGTTGTCATGTACTAATGACCAATGACTAATGACCAATGACCAATGACAAATGACTAAATGATTACAGCCACAGCGACGAAGATAGAAGCAATTCTCTATTTAAAGGGTAAACCCTTGTCGCTCGGCGAAATCGCCGAGTATGCAGCGTGCGATCGCGCCTCTGTCAAAGAAGGCATAATTGAACTCATGGACAATTATGCCCACCGAGATAGTGCCCTAGAGGTAATAGAAACCCCTGATGGTTACAGTTTGCAACTACGGTCTGATTTTCAGGATTTAGTGCAAACTATGATACCAGTAGAATTGGGTGTAGGTGCATTGCGGACTTTAGCTGCGATCGCCCTCAATAGTCCTATACTCCAGAGCGACTTGATTAACTTGCGCGGTTCAGGAGTATATCAACACGTTCCCGAACTCGTAGAACTTGGTTTTATCCGCAAACGCCGAGACAGCGATTCTCGCTCCTACTCACTCCAAGTAACCCCAAAATTTCATCAGTATTTCCAAATCGAACAACTCCCACAAATACTTTCCAACAACCAAAAGGAAGAACAACTAGAACTAGAACTAGAACTAGAACTAAAGGGAGTAGGGAGTGGGGAATAGGGAATGGGGAATGGGGAAGATGAGGGAGACAAGGAGGACAAGGGGGAGTTATTGAAATAAGTCTCTTCCTTGTCTCTTCTTCATGCCAATTCCCAATACCCAATCCCTACTCCCC
>NZ_JAAGOG010000167.1:0-17742 GCF_010747425.1 Nostoc sp. UIC 10630 | reverse complement strand
TCCCCATTCCCCATTCCCCATTCCCCATTCTTACTTAGATGCTTCGCTCTTTTCTGGTTCTAATTCGGGCATTTCAGTGCTAACACGCTTGGAAAATCCCCAGCCTAAAATCAGGAAAATGGCAGTAATCATGATCCATTCTGGTGGAACTAAATTATCGTTCACCACTTTCAACAACAGGCGCAAGCCTACGAACGCTACAGTTACATAACCTGCGTCTTCTAAGTTTTCGTATTCGTCTAGCCAACGGATAAACAATCCTGCCATAAATCGCAGCGTAATAATCCCAATTGTTGCACCCGTCAGCACTAGCCATTTTTCTTGAGAAACTGCGATCGCAGTAGTCACGCTATCCAAAGAAAATGCCAAATCTGTAAATGCAATCACAGGTATCGCTTGCAACAATGAATTAAAACGCGGCCCGTGATGGTGATCGTCCTTAGATTCTTCCGAGGTAAAGTGTTGAAATACCAACCACAGCAGATAAGCAGCGCCCAATAATTCAAATTGCCAGAATTGTTGCACCCAAGTGGCAGTCAGAATCAGGCTGATTCGCAGCACATAAGCAACGACTAAACCAAAGTTGAGGGCTTTACGCTCAAGTTCCTTGTCTTCCAACCCTTTTGCGATCGCAGCCAGAGCGATCGCATTGTCGGCAGATAACAGCGCCTCTAAAAGCACCAGGATCAGCAGAACTATAAGGGCTTCAAGGCTGAAATGAAAGTCGAGGTAATCAAAAATTCGGTCTAGCATTCCGGGTTTCTCAAGCAGAAAAAATTAAAATTTGACAAGATTCAGAGATTTATATATTAAAAAGCGCAATAAATTGTCACTCTAATTCAGCTTAACGTGCTTCTGGTGCATTTTGAAGGGGGTTTAATGGATGCGATCGCAGTCTGAGTGGGGTAATTTGCGTATAAGTCAATACACCAAAAGTTTTAACATCTTGCTCAATGCGATCGCCTTCAATTTCTGACGTAAACTATCACGCCGTTTCTGCCGTAGTGAATCACACCCAAATAAAACTAGAGTAAATAAGCTACCAGAACCAAGCCCCATTAGGGAAGTTGAGAAAGCTGTTTTCATTCCTACCAGTAGTCCTTTACTGACAGTCATCAGTTCTTTGGTATCTTCTGTAGATATATTGATTCCTTGGAGTCCCTGTTGTGTACCATAAAAGGTTCCTAAAACGCCGATGGCAGTGAATCTTGTCCAAATAATTCACAAGCCACTTTCCAAGCGTGGTTAACCGCCACAATTTCTTTAACCAATTTCTCCATTGAGGGATAAGATAGTTTTGCAGTTTCACTAATCAATGCTTTTGACCTACCTAACTGAGCTTTAATAGGTCTATAGTTTCCAGAAATAGAAACTTATTTAGCTTTGTTCTAAACTCGACTTTATCCAAAATTAAGAACTGGGTTCTCTTTATAGAGCAAAAACCCTAGCTTTTTGGCAAAAACTTTTTCCATGTCACTGATTAACGCTGAAATCTAAAAATTAAAACTACTGTACTACAAAGGTTTCAGCGTCAGCTTGAGTGTTACCAAAAAATGGATAAAGTCGAGCTAAAGCTATATTGATAAAATTAATTTTTTGATGGAAAACTGCTCTTTGAGCGTTAAAAAGTTCGTAATATCACTAAGTTAAATTATATTGGCACATTCCATATTTTCTTGGTTATGCGTGGGAAAAATAAAACAAAGCCTGCTTACGTAGGCTTTATTTCTAAAGCAATAGATTATGGTTTAAGGGCAACTTAACCTACGAAAAATCTACTAAAATCTCACAAAATCTCTGCCAACTTTACCACCAGAGTGTTTGCTAAATCCAATAACCTGATATCATCTGTATCAATACTATTTCCTTCACCAGCAAACAAGTGTCTTACAGCAGATAACCTGTCATTGGGTTCAGAAATTCTCCACAATTCTTCTAAGTTTACTGCAAAATCAAATAGCGATCGCTCTCCTAAATGCTGTCTTACCTTTACAGCTACAGTATCATTACTTACCAAAAATTCTTTGATAGTATCTAATTGAGAATTACCTAAAATTTCGTCATGTCCCCAGGTTTCTAGCCAGTCTCCATCTACATCTTCAACGTAAAAATTTACAAAATTAACTCCGTAAGTTAGCCAGTTCTGCTGCATTTGTCGCGCTGTTGCTAAAGCTTCAGCAAATGTATCCACTTGATTGTTGCAGTGAGTTTCTCTTTTGTTAGCCATAAAAGCTGTAATTAGCAAGTAAGTATGTAGGCTGAACACAAACCGGAAATATCAAATTCCTTAAAGTTCACGAAAATTTCAAATATTTGCCACCAGAAAGGTAATCACTGTTATACAGGGCCACGTTGACTAACTGGTTGACAAAATTAGCATCCTTGGGATTGTAACTTAAGAACAATCCTCTCTCTATTTCCCACGATCGCAGTGTATTTTGCCAAGCTTGGTACTTTTGGTAATTAAGTTCTTCAGAGACACTAGTAACTTGAATGCAAAGCGGTTGATTGTTACGACTACTAACAATTAGGTCTGTTGCCATAGAGAGGTCGGCGATATAACGCTGCCAAAAACTACCTTCTCGACTTACAACATCTTGAGCTATTGACTTAATGATATCATCATCGACCTGATTAAATTCACCTGCCATTAATTTTTGTTTCCAAATATAAAACTTGGAGTCACTTGCATTAATCCATCTAGGAAATAGATAACCATACCAATATCTCTCAATCGGTGTCATCAACTCGAATTTTGCTTTCTGTTCTTCTTCCGAAGGTAAGGATTTGATTATCAGCCAAATGGTAGAATCAGTAATTACCTCTAAGAGAAATGCAATGACAAATGGTTTTGCAGTCAGGGAACCTGGCTTGATATTCTTTACCCAACGATTGATTTCATCTAATCTTCTCGCCAAATTATGATCTACCGAGGAAGCTCGCAGGGTAAGTGACTTTAGCTTATCCTTAATCTCTGTTGCTTGCAAACGAGGCCCTACTTTCAGAAGATAACGCTTTTTTACACACTAATAACTAAATCTTAACTTGAAAGTGTACTTAATTAATTTCCTGATGTCATCAAATATTCTCTAAGTCGATGCCCTTTGTGCGTAATACCTCCCGCAATCGAGCGAGTTCTTGCTCTGCTTGTTGGGCGCGTTCTTCTGACTCTTGGGCACGTTCTTCTGCTTGTTGGGCACGTAAACGTTCTTGTTCAGCTAACTCTTCTGATGATAATATTAATTGATTTTCAGTAGTGAAGAATCTTAATTTACCTTCATAAACTCCCAAATAAAGTTCTAACTGCTGACTCCACAAACGTCCATCAGTAGTTCCTTGGATTTCTTGATACTTGCCATCAACTAAATGAAATCCCTGAAGTTCCATTATTACAGGGTCAAACCAGAAATAAGCTGGTGTACTGAAGGTATCTTGATAAACTTGTTTTTTTAACCCTTCATCAATTGCTGTCGTTTAACTTGACAAAATTTCTACAATCACGTTTGGATATTTGCCGTCTTCTTGCCAAACTACCCAACTCTTACGGTCTTTTTTCTGAGTCCCCAAAACTACAAAAAAGTCTGGGCCACGAAAATATTCTGATTTTTTCTGGTTAGGACTATAATAAATCGTCAAATTGCCAGAAGCATAGAAATCTTGCCATTCTCGCCACCATAATTTGAGTATGCGAATCAGTAAATCGATTTGGTCACGATGTAAGTCACTTTCCAAGGGTGGTTCGTCACTCAGTATATCACCAGGAGGAAAAATAACTTCGTCTTCTGAAATACCATCAGAAATCAATTCTAGGGTAGCAGGTTCAGACATCAGCGATCGCTCCGCAATTTATTTACTGAAAAGTTGGTAACTTGCAGATGGCTTTGAACACTTGCAATAACTCTATTGCATCTGGAGATTCGTTTAAACTTAATAATGGCATTAACTGATAATTTGACTGCTCGTCATGTCTTAGATGAACAAATTGATAACGCAGTCCGTTAGTTACCAGTCCTCAAACAGATGGTTGTTGCTCTAAACTCTTAAAAGCATAAGTCAATAATTGAGGTAAACCTTCACCCACTTCAATCGCACTGTTTTTTGTTTCAATTACTACAACCCAAAATGGCGGTGCAATATTACTTTGAAAGCTGTTGAGCGATCGCAATGCTATCTTCCATTGTCAACCGAATCGGTAGATCATAAAACCCTGCTAATTGCATCAAGGGTGCGAATGTTATAAATTTAACCAGCCCTTCAGAAACTTTCCTTGCATTTAAGTAACAACCGAAGTCATTTCTGATTCGCAATAAATCCTGCTGTTCAAACTCAGACAGTGGTTCTAGACTTAAAAAATTTGTGAATGAACCATTGGAAAGTTCTTCCAGTTTAAGAAAGCGATGAACATCGTTGAGACATAGACTACTAGCTTCGACGATGAGCGTCATAGTTTCAGGCGTTGTTTGTCAAGACTACTTATATTTTGCAACATTCGCGGTAGATAGGCTGCAATGTAACGTCTTTACATTTCTTGATCGCTCGGTTTTGGTAGATGAAAATGAATGTAAACTAAATAACTCACTCACCAATTTTTACCTAGCTTAACGAAAATCTAAACACCGTCTAGCACAACTGGGCTAAGAATAGTTTTTAGTAATAATAGCGATCGCACTCATAACTAACCATGTCTGAACCAAATATCGAATCAATCCTCCAAGAGAACCGCCTCTTCCATCCTCCTAGTGAATTCTCGCAGAATGCCCATATCAAAAGCCTAGAAGACTATCAGCGTCTCTATGACAAAGCTAAAGCTGATCCGCAGCAATTTTGGGCAGATTTGGCTGGAACAGAATTAGAATGGTTCCAAAAATGGGACACAGTATTAGACTGGCAACCACCTTTTGCGAAGTGGTTTGTTGGCGGTAAGATGAATATTTCTTACAATTGCCTTGACAGACATCTCACTACTTGGCGCAAAAATAAAGCAGCATTGATTTGGGAAGGAGAACCAGGTGATTCTCGTACCCTCACTTATGCCCAACTGCATCGGGAAGTTTGCCAGTTCGCCAATGTATTGAAGCAATTGGGTGTACAGAAAGGCGATCGCGTTGGTATTTATATGCCGATGATTCCCGAAGCTGCGATCGCAATGTTAGCCT
Source organism: Nostoc sp. UIC 10630 (assembly GCF_010747425.1). NCBI lineage: Bacteria > Bacillati > Cyanobacteriota > Cyanophyceae > Nostocales > Nostocaceae > Nostoc > Nostoc sp. UIC 10630. The sequence continues at coordinate 12,586 of NZ_JAAGOG010000167.1, read as the reverse complement.
GTGCCCGAATCGGCGCACCCCACAGTGTGGTATTTGGTGGTTTTAGTGCCGAAGCTTTACGCGATCGCTTAATTGATGCTACAGCTAAATTAGTAATCACGGCTGATGGTGGTTGGCGCAAAGATGCGATCGTCCCTCTCAAGGAACAAGTAGATAAAGCCTTAGCTGATGGTGCTGTTCCCAGCGTCGAAAATGTTCTAGTTGTTAAGCGCACCGGACAAGAAACTTATATGCAATTGGGGGGACGCGATCATTGGTGGCATGATTTACAAAAAGGAGTATCAGCCGATTGTCCCGCCGAACCGATGGATAGTGAAGATATGCTATTTGTCCTCTACACTTCTGGCAGCACGGGCAAACCGAAGGGCGTAGTGCATACAACTGCTGGTTATAATCTGTATACCCACATCACCACTAAGTGGATATTCGACCTCCAAGATACGGATGTATATTGGTGTACCGCAGATGTAGGTTGGATTACGGGACACAGTTACATTGTCTACGGCCCACTTTCCAACGGTGCAACGACGGTGATGTATGAAGGTGCGCCCCGTGCTTCTAATCCTGGCTGTTTTTGGGATGTAATTGAAAAATACGGCGTTAATATTTTTTATACCGCACCTACGGCAATTCGGGCATTTATTAAGATGGGTGAACAACATCCCAAGGCACGAAACTTGTCTTCGTTGCGTTTGTTAGGAACCGTCGGCGAACCGATTAACCCAGAAGCTTGGATGTGGTATCAGAAAATAATTGGTGGCGATCGCTGTCCAATTGTTGATACTTGGTGGCAAACGGAAACCGGCGGTATCATGATTACACCATTACCAGGGGCAATTCCCACCAAACCCGGTTCAGCAACTCTTCCCTTCCCTGGAATTATTGCAGATGTCGTAGATTTAGAAGGAAACACCGTACCCAATAACGAAGGCGGTTATCTGGCGGTGCGCCATCCGTGGCCAGGAATGATGCGGACAGTCTACGGCGATCCAGAACGCTTCCGCCGCACTTATTGGGAACATATTCCACCCCAAAATGGTAAATATACTTACTTTGCTGGTGATGGGGCTAGACAAGATGAAGATGGCTACTTCTGGGTCATGGGTCGTGTGGATGACGTACTGAATGTATCAGGACATCGCCTTGGTACAATGGAAGTAGAATCAGCCTTAGTTTCTCATCCAGCCGTTGCAGAAGCGGCGGTAGTGGGTAAGCCAGATGAACTCAAAGGTGAAGAAGTAGTTGCTTTTGTGACTTTAGAAGGTACTTATCAGGGAAGTGAGGAACTGAGTAAAGAACTCAAGCAGCACGTCGTCAAAGAAATTGGTGCGATCGCACGTCCAGGAGAAATTCGCTTTACCGACGCTTTGCCCAAAACGCGATCAGGTAAAATTATGCGGCGCTTATTGCGAAATCTAGCTGCTGGGCAAGAGGTATCTGGTGATACTTCAACATTAGAAGATAGAAGTGTGTTGGATAAATTGCGGGAAGGTACGTAAATCATTCAATTGACCTTGTAGGGATGCACAGATGTGCGTTCCTACTTGTGGTGTATTTCACCTAACGCACCCACATTTTATGATGGACATAAGAACATTATTGAGGCATTGAGGGCGATGAAGCTGAAGAGCAAACCTAAATCAGCATTTGTTCAACCTTTTAGCTGCATGATGCTGAGTATTCTAACTGTAATTAGTTTATCACCATTAGCGTTAGCGGTTTCTGGAAAAGTTTCTTTGCATCCGCCAGAACAGAATGCACAGAGACAACCACAAAAACTAGCTCAGTTTTCAGACACAGGGCCATCAGAGCGATCGCAAATGCTACAACAAGCCAATGCTTTATTTAATCAGGGAGACTTAACAGGTGCAGAGGAAAATTTCCGCAAGTTAATTAAAAAATTCCCAGACGATGCTTTTGGACACTTTCAACTAGGAAATGTGCTTTTTCGGCAAAAGAAGCCAGAAGAAGCAATTAGCGCCTATCAAGAAGCCATTCGTCTCAAGTCAAAATACGCTTTAGCTTATAATGCGATCGGTATGGTTTACGCTAGCCAAAGTCGCTGGGAAGAAGCGATGACTGAATATAAAAAAGCTCTAGAAATCAATCCTAACTATGGCGAGGCCCTGACTAATTTTGCATTGGTATTGTGGCAAACAAATAAAAAAGACGAAGCACTATCTTCTTTAGAAAAAGCTTTAAATATTTTCAAACAACAGAATAGAGGTGAAAAAGTTAACCAAGTAGAACGAATATTGAAAGAGATCAAAACTGCTGACGATCCTAGTGTTTCCTGAAAATCAGCAGCTAGAGCAATGCTGTAAGATATTGTAACAGGTAGGGTGTGTTGCTAAAATTTAACATGCCCTATATTGTTACTTACTTATTTTAAAAAATAATTTTTCGCATAATATCAACTTTTTTCTTAAAATCTGATTGCTCTCTCAACCTATGTAATGGGCCTTTATATTTTTGAATTTCATCTATTAGTTCCTTAACTGCTGGAGCCGAAACTTTTAATTTCATCATATTTAAAAGTTCATGATACTTGTTTTGACATAAGTTATGCTGAAGTTTGCTAGCAACCATTGTGTTATTGAAAGACAGAATTACCATAACTGCTTGAGTTGTATCAAATCTTTCAATGAGAGACTTGTAGCTGGTTTCAGCATTGCGGGAAATTCCATTTCCATTAGTAAGAAAAACTTCTACTAGCCCCAAAACATACTTTTCACGTATTTGAAGAGGAACCTGTCCCCTGTCATTAATAAGCGTTTCTAATGCTTTTGCAAAAGGTGGCTCATTATTGAAGTTATCCCACCCGCGATGAGCATTAAGTAAGTTATCAACAGCAGTATCTATTTCTGCGGATAAAAGAGCTTCAGGAATATATGATTTGCCTGAAACTATTTCCAGAAACTCAAGGGCAAGCTTTGCTTCTAGTTGATCATTATTTGCAACAAACCTGCCATACTTAGTCCCAAATTGCTGACGTGCCTGTTCATCGACTCTATCCCATAGATAAGGTATTAGCCTATGAAGATTTTGTCTTGTCTGTGGTGTTGTATCTAAGCGTGTGTATATGCCAAATAATCCTGATGCTAAATTGTTAGTTTGTTCTTGGTTAAGCTCTATAAAAAATGCTGCTATTTGTCTAGCATTCGATTCAGAAATATTATTTTCTTTTATATTTTTGAGAAATTTCTGTATTTCTATTGTTCCATTAGACAAAGGTAAAGAAATAACTTCTATAATGCAGGTTTCCAACCAAGAAACTAGTTTCAAGCCTGTAATCTCGTTCTGATTTGGATGAGCGGCACTCACCCAATTACGCATATATCTGATTGTATCTAAATGCTTGTATCCAATCTCTGAAATTAATCCTATTTTTCTGCCACCCTCGATTAATTCACTATCATTTACTTTAACTAAATCATCTTCTGAATTCAGGCTTTTACGTTTTTCTGGGCTATTTACGGCATTATCATAAAAATATGAAATATCATATTGAGATACCCGCTTTCTTAACTCTAAAATTGTTTCGTCCCACAAGTAATTTAATGCTGCATCAAATAAACCTGATGCTACAGCAGCAATATATTTAGAGATGTATACAGAACGGGGCTTCTGCTCATCATTAATCTTTGATAGTACATCGGCGAGATTTTTAAAAACAATCACACGCTCATTTACTGAAACTAATACAGAGTCAGTTGGTAAACCTTGTTCTGTTAAAAAACCTAACACCCCTGCTTCAAAGTTATTTAACTGGGAACTATAGCTTTGCTGTGTAATGATGTCAGATGAGTCCATTTTTCTACCTGGATTACTTTTATCCAATGTATTATAGTTGTAATACAATAGAAGTGCCAACTTTCAGTAGTATACAAAATCATAATTTACAATGAGAATCATAGAGACCTTCGGTTAAAGCCTATGACTTCCCTATCGGCATTAACTTTACCTGACCACACCCAGTTACCAGACTCAGATGGTACATTTGTGAAAAATCTTCAGGAGCATCCGCAAAGCATTTTAATTACAGATTCAATTAAACCTGTTTTAGAAAAACTTCATCCTGACGGTCAATATTGTATCGGACAAGATTCTGGTATTTACTGGCGATTGACAGATCCTCCTGAGAAAGGGGCTGAAGCACCAGACTGGTTTTATGTACCCAATGTACCGCCGACCCTTGACGGTAAAATGCGGCGTTCTTATGTGCTGTGGAAGGAGTATGTTGCACCCCTAATTGTGATTGAATTTGTCTCTGGAGATGGTTCAGAAGAACGAAATAACACACCGCCATCTCAAGGGGAAGGTGGAAATGTTGGTAAATTTTGGGTTTATGAACAGGCAATTCGAGTGCCTTATTATGGAATTTATGAAGTAGCAAAAGCGCAAGTTGAAGTTTACCACCTAATCGATAATACTTATGAACTAATGCAACCCAATGAACGAGGACATTACCCAATTGTTCCTATGGGGGTAGAGTTAGGAATCTGGCAAGGATTTTATCAGAATGCAGAGTTACCTTGGTTGCGCTGGTGGGATGCACAAGGAAATTTACTGCTAACGGGTGAGGAACGGGCTGAAGTTGAGCGACAAAAGCGGGAGAGAATTGTAGAGAAATTGCGTACTCTCTCTGCTGAACAACTCAACGCTTTAGGAATTGACCCAGAAATGTTGGATTAGGAAACATAATTATCTACCAATAATACAACTTTGCTAGTTATTAATGTATAATTAAGCCCAAGAGTTCAGGGTGCTTGTCAAGCATTAAATTACTTGCTGGTACTGCCAAAGCATATTGTATGTCTAAATCTGCAATCACCGTTACCGTCAAATTGTTCGCTGCTTATCAAGAAGCCTTTAAGGTTTCGGAACTGGTGCTGGAATTTCCTAATAGTATGCCAGTCAAAGCAGTATGCGATCGCCTCATAGCCGAACACCCTGAACTTTCCCAATGGCGAGACATCACCCGCTTCGGGATTAATTTAATATTTGTTGAACCAGATACCCTATTACAAGATGGGGATGAAGTCGTATTGATTCCACCAGTTAGCGGCGGCTAGGAAAATAGTTAGGAGTTAAGTATTACAGCAGATTGAAAGTAAGTGAGGTGCAAAATGCAGGACTCAAAATCATATATATAAAGTAAGTTTTTATCTCCTGCCCCCTGCCCCCTCACCTACTATTCGACTCAGCAGTTACCTTAACTAAATTATCTAACTCTTGCTGCATCTGACTCACAACTAATTCATAACATTCATTGACATAGTGGCGATCGCTAGCTGCTTCTCGACCGTAGCGTTCAAATACAATCGGCGGACAAACCCGTGTGTACATGGGCACAGGTAATGGAATGTTGGGCAATGGGCCAATTGCTAATCCCCAAGGTAATCCGAGATAGATTGGAAAAACTTCTGGATCAATTCCAAGCAGCCAAGGCATTCCCCATTCGTGGAGTTGCTGCACAACTTTGTACAAGTCAGCCAGTACAATCAGCGTATCGTGAGCGCCCCAGGAAATCACAGGTACAATCGGCACATTTTCTCGCAATGCTAACTTGATAAATCCTTGTCGCCCTGCAAAGTAGATTTTGTTACGTAAATAATGCGGTCGAAACACATCTTCGGCTCCACCTGGATAAACCAGCACACTAGCCCCAGAGTGCAACGCAGTGTAGGCCATTTTCGGATGAGCTATGATTGCTCCAGCCTTGGCAGCTATTTGCGCTAGTGGTTGGCTAACCTGCCAAGCTTTGGGATGCATTAAACCATAAACGGGTTTCTCCGTACCAAATCGTTTGAACCAGTCATACATCACCATTCCCATATCGGGAGCCGCAAGTCCTCCATTATGCGAACCGACAAATAAGACTTTTTCTTTGGATGGAATATTTTCCCAGCCACTAGTTTGCACCTGAAAATAGTACTTATAGAAAAAGCCTAATAAAGGCATCAGAGATTCTATGAACTTTGGATCTCGCTCATCCAAAGACCAACCGGGTTTTTTCTTTAAGAGATGTTGCTTTATTGACATCGATACATTTTAACAAGATCGGAACTTCGGGAGACGCGGCAAGTCTTGAATTAAAACTAAATTAACCTGACTTTCAAGTGCTGTATTGCTTTTGCTTGACTAGCCAAACCCAGAACAGAGCGATCGCTATACCAAGCAGAATAAAACAATAGATGTAGCCGAAGTTATCCACAATCCTACCAAATACTGCTGCGCGATTCCCTGTCTAACAAAAAAGCTATAAACCAGCGAAACAGCTGTATCTCGTGCTTCCGGTGCTAACCAGCCCACGCAATCCTGCTAATTGTTTTATCAAACAGAATTTAGAATAGGCTACACCCATTCTAAATTCTGGATTCTTCTTCAACGCCTAGAACGCTCAAGGTTGAATAGTCTTCGCCGACTGGTTAAATAACAAATCTCGTGACTTATCTGGGTCAAGTGGTTGAGTTTTCAATGCTTCTGCTTTCTCGTAGGCACGAATTGTTGCCGGACGAGCTTTAATTGTCTCAAACCAGCGCTTGAGGTGAGGAAAATCCTCTAGATTCTGACTTTGGCGTTCATGGGGCACAATCCAGGGATAAGCGGCAATATCGGCGATGGAATAATCCCCAGCCACAAATTCTCTATCTGCTAGTTGCTTATTCAGCACTCCATATAAACGTCCCGTCTCATTCACATAGCGGTTAATGGCATATTCAATCTTTTCAGGAGCATAGGCGCTAAAGTGATGATTTTGTCCTGCCATTGGCCCTAATCCGCCCATTTGCCAGAACAACCATTCTAAAACTTGAGTGCGTTGGCGTAAATCTTGCGGGATTAATTTCCCGGTTTTTTCTGCCAAATATAGCAAGATTGCCCCAGACTCAAATACCGAAATCGGCGCACCTCCATCTACTGGTTCGTAGTCAACGATCGCGGGGATACGATTGTTAGGAGAAATCTTTAAAAATTCGGGCTTAAATTGATCTCCAGCTCCAATATTCACAGGATTTATGGTATATTGCAAGCCGACTTCTTCCAGGAAAATCGTAATTTTATGACCGTTTGGGGTTGTCCAATAATAAAGATCGATCATGGTTATTTGTCCTAAAATTGTGCGATTCTTTTTAAGTGAATGGTGCAGACATCTCTTTTTTTCTGATTTATCATAAAATCTGAAAAAAAGAGGACAAAAACGGTGAAAAGTAAAAGGGATTGGGGATTGAGTAAGAAGTGAAAAATTATGTTCGGGGCTTCAACCCTTCCCAAACTTTGGAATGTATTAACAGTCCCAGTCCCGATTATCAGAGCGGTGTTCCTCTCTACGAGACGCTGCGTATAGCAAGATCCCTCGCAGGGGTACGCTATCGCTGCGACCAGTTGAATTGTAACCCCACAACCTAGAATTTCAAATACTTAGAGAGTAACTTATGAGTGAAAAGACAGTCAAAGTGATTGAAGGAAACTTATTGCCAAAAGGAGATTATGTATCGTCAGGATTTTCCACTATCCAGCCAGATTTATATTTTCCCAATATAATTTTAGGAAATAAATATGATTCTTTTTGGCTTTATTTACGGCGGGATATTACTCATAACTGGTATGTGGATAAACGACGGCAAAAGGTAGGATTTGTGAGCAGAGATGAAGCTCATATTTTATACAATACAGCCTTGAAATTTCGAGAAAAAAAAGCTTTAGAAATAGGTTGCTGGATGGGATGGTCAGCTTGCCACCTAGCTCTAGGAGGGGTGCAGTTAGATGTAATTGATCCGATGCTATCCGAACAATTATTTAATGAAAGCGTTACACAGTCACTAAAATCAGCAGGCGTTAAGGAATCAGTGAATCTAATACCAGGATGCAGCCCTCAAAAAGTAGAAGAGATAGCAAATAAATTTCAACGTAAATGGTCATTGATATTTATAGATGGCAATCACGAAGCACCAGCTCCGCTCAATGATGCAATTATTTGCGAACAATTTGCAGAAGCAGATGCTTTAATTTTATTTCATGATTTGGCTTCTCCTGATGTAGGACAAGGCTTGGATTACTTCAGAGACAAAGGATGGAACACAATGGTGTATCAAACTATGCAAATTATGGGAGTTGCATGGCGGGGAAATGTTGAGCCTGTAATACATCAGCCAGATCCTAAAATTAACTGGCCCTTACCTCCACATTTACAAGGTTATTTTGTCAGTGGTTCAGTTGAAACTGCGACTGAAGATAAATTTGCAGAACTTCTCAGAGCAGTTCGACCATATACTTTATTGAGTGAAGGAAAGTTATTCTCGCTTTATAGTCAGGCAAAACAACTATATTGTTATCTTTTCTGGCTGCCAAAAATGTTACTACAAGCGATCGCTAGAATCAAACCTATCAAGGGCCACTAGCTTTGTATTATCAGCCACGACTAGCGACTAGCTATGTGTCGCTAGTCATGGCTTTTTCTGATGACTCCTCTACCTGAGCATTTTTCAATTCCGCTTCCAAACGAGCGATCGCCGCTTGTTGAGCTTGTAAATCTCCCTGTTTCGCCCCCGCTCGTACCTGCATTAATCGCGCTTGCGCCACTCTCACTTCTTCTAGCGCCATATTCACAGTTGCCAAACGACGAGTATAATTATCCAACACTGCAAGCACTTGCCCCGCCTTCACCCAATCTCCTTGCTGCACACGTAGCTGTTGAATGCGGGCTGATTCCGTTGAAGAAGGCGGAAACACTTGAATCACTTCTCCTTCAGGTTCCACACGCCCCAAAGCCGTCACCGTTTGCAGCACCACTGGAGTTACAACCACTGGCTGAGGTTTAACTGCTTCACTCGTCCCCATCATCCGATATGCGATCGCCCCACTAAGCGCGATTCCTCCATAAAATACTGTACTTAAAAATACGGTTAATATAGTATTTTTACTGTTGTCATTACGAGTAAATAAATGTGTCATAGTTCTTCCTGCTTGGAGTATAAAACTATTGTTAGATATAGGATATAAGTCAACTTCACTTTGATAAAGTAAGAAATCAAAGCATAAATTATCTGGTAAAGTTTTTATCCTTACAATATATACTGTTCCCTTTTTTACTGCCAATCGCTATATACTGACTTCTGCAAGAAACTGAGTCAGATCACAGTACTGCTCGGTTAAGGAGATTTGTAGGTTGGGTTGAACGGAGTGAAACCCAACAAAGCCCTGAAAATGTTGGGTTTCGTTCCTCAACCCAACCTACACCAGAGTTATTTTTTAGGCTTAACCGAGCAGTATTGAGTCAGATTATGTCCGCTTGATTGCTTATTAAACGCGAAGAACCCCACCCCGATTTTGTCTAAAACCGGGGTGGGGTGATGTGGCTCGTTCGTAATGCTAAGTGAGTAGACTCAATATCAAGCCTTTATAAGGGTTTCACGCTAAGTTGACACCAATGGTTGGGGGTATCTCCTCTTAAAAAACAAGCTAAGGGACTTCCAAATAAAAAAATACCCAAAAATTTGACAAAAAAACTCTCCTTCTCATTCCTCTGTGTTCTCTGTGCCTCTGTGGTAGCCTGCGGCAAGCCGTTCGCATAGCGTCTCGTAGAGAAGCGTCTACGTTTATTTGGGTAATTTATTTCTTGGAAGTCCCTAACCGAATGGTTTTAAGATGCCATTGTGAAGCAATTGCTAATAAATCTATAACTATATATATACTTTTTTATATCGGTGATTTGGCGATCGCTGCCCAAACTCTATGATGAACTTCAAGAATTTGTGTAGGATATCTTGCTTCGAGTAATGTAGCCAATTCCTGGTCAAATACTTCTACTTTTTCTGGTGTCAAGCTAGCTCCCACACCGGCACTCGCCCGAATTCTTCCCCGCCAAGCTTCGTGTGTATAAGGTACAAATACATCGTAAGAAAATGTGCGGATATCTCGGAATCCAACTTCGCCAATGTCTTGTAACCACAAGGGATGCAAGCCATTACCGCCGGCCAGATTCCACGCGGGATTATGAGCCTGGATGAGTTGTTCTGTGGCTTCGACGACATTACCTTTTAAGGGTATCCAATCAAAATGAGCGATCGCAATTGAGCCATTTTTTCTCAATATCCGAGTAACTTCCTGGACAGCACGGGGACGATCAAACCAATGCCAACATTGTCCAGCAGTGATTACATCAGCACTTGCATCTGGTAACTCGGTATTCTCAGCAGTTGCGACTCGATAATCTACTTTAATTTGGGTTGATTCGCTTAACTGTCTCGCTTGTTCTAAAAGTGATGCTGATGGATCTATGCCAATTACATAAGCACCTCTATCAGCAAAACCCCGCGCTAGTGTTCCTGTTCCTGTACCAAGGTCAACAATATTCTGTCCTGGTAAACCTATACCGTATTCAGACAGTTTATTAAATAATGAACTGGGAAAGCCAGCACGGTGTCTTGCGTAATCAACAGCAGTTGCACCAAAATCAATTTTCATACCTGCAAAACCATTTTTGTAACAATTGTCTAGGCTAGAAGTTCTCTACCCAAGGACGTAGTTCTACTTCATAAGTCCAAGCACTGCGGGGCTGGCGTAGAATACTGAGATAAGTTTGAGCGATCGCATCTGGGTCAAGAGTACTATCAGGATTATCTACTGGATCTTGGCGAACTGCTGAACGAATTGCCCCATCAATCACGAAATGCGCCACATGAATATTCTTTGGGGCTAATTCTCTAGCAATACTTTGAGCCAAACCGCGCAGTGCAAATTTACCCATTGCAAAGGGAGCAGACTGAGCATAACCCTTAATACTCGCTGAGGCTCCAGTAAAAAATATAGCACCACCACCAACCTGCAAAAATCTTTTGGTAGCAGCTTGGGCTACAAGAAAACCACCATAAGCAGTTACATCTAAGGTTTTTGCCACCTCACTAGGGTCTAAATCAACAAGAGGCCCCCGCACCCGAAAACTGGGATTGTAAACAACAACATTCGGGGAACCAATTTTATTATCAATATCAATAAATAATTGTTCTACTTCATTTGGCATTGAGACATCAGCAGCGAAACTAACTGCGTCAATTTCCCTAGTCAATTGAGTAAGTTTTTCAATTTGACGAGCCGCTAAAGCTACGGTGAATCCTTCTTTGGCAAATAAGCGGGCTAAAGATGCACTCAGTCCACTACCTGCGCCGACAATTAAAGCTGTTGTTGCCATATTTTAAACCTGTAGTGCTTATTCCGCCTAGCTTAGAGCTTTTCTTAATGCCATTCGATTAAAACATTCATAGATTAAGAATTGAGCGTGACTGAAGATAGTTGTGAATCGCCTTTAGTGGGAGTTTTACCAATTTGCAGTACACCAACTGCGGCAATCAGACAGAGAATACCTGATAAAATAAACGCTTGTAAATAGCTACCCGTCCAAGTTCTTAACACTCCCGCTCCGAATGCTGCTGTGGCTGCACCAAGCTGGTGTCCTGCGACAATCCAACCGAACATAACGCCGACATTTTCTTTACCAAAGGCATTGGCAACAAGACGGACTGTTGGTGGTACGGTAGCAATCCAATCAAGTCCATAGAAGATGGCGAAAATAGAAAGTCCATAGAAGGAAAAGTTGAAACTGAAGGGTAAGAAAATCAAAGACAAACCCCGCAGTCCGTAGTACCAGCATAATAAGTAGCGATTGTTCCATCTGTCGGATAGCCAACCGGACATAGTAGTTCCAAAAAAATCGAATAGCCCCATGATTGCCAAAAGACCCGCAGCTTTGACTTCCGGGATACCGTGATCAATACAAGCAGGAATTAGATGAGTTCCAATTAACCCATTTGTGCTAGCACCACAGATAAAAAAGCTCCCAAATAACAGCCAGAAATCGCGTTTACGCATTCCCAGCCAGAGGGCGTTGAGGGTAGAGGCGATGGAATTTGCTCTAGGCTGCGATGTTTCTACAGTTTCGCTGTTGTCGCCAAAGGGTCGCAACCCGACATCTGCCGGACGATCGCGCATAAAGGCTGCGATCGCTGGAATAATTAAAAGTGCTGCACCAGTAAGAGCTAAAGCCGCAGTTCGCCAGCCGAAGCGATCGGCTACTGAGGCCAGCATCGGCAAAAACACCAGTTGTCCTGTGGCTGTACTGGCAGTCAGGATGCCGAGAACTAAACCCCGCTTTTCAGAAAACCAGCGATTGACAACAATAGCGCCCAAAACTAGGGCAATAACTCCGCTACCAGAACCGACAACTACACCCCACAGCAAAACTAGCTGCCAAGATGTTGACATCACAGTGGTTAAACCGACACCGAGAGCAATGATAGCAAGTGAGAATACCATCATCTTGCGAATGCCGATTCGCTCCATAACTGTGGCAGCAAAAGGGCCAATTAATCCGTAAAGTACTAAGTTAATGGAGATTGCTAAAGATATAGTTGCTCTACTCCAGCCGAACTCCTGTTCGAGAGGCACTATAAAAACTCCGGGAGCAGAACGAATTCCGGCTGCAACGAGCAAGGCTAGGAATGTTAAGCCAGCTACAATCCAGCCATAGTGGAACGAACGACGTGCTAGGAAGGAGGGTAGGGACATTAGTAGTGGGTGGGGAGTGGGG